>NZ_JAQISY010000030.1:0-16065 GCF_028618465.1 Bartonella sp. MM73XJBT
TCATCAAGTTGGTTTCACTCTGATAGTTGTGGTCCGGGTGGTTATGTTTATGAAGTGGGTATGAATGGCATTAAAGGCGCAATAGTAGGGGGATTTTTGGGTCTATATAAAGGACCAAAAGGCGCTGTCACTGGATTGTTATTGGGTGCAGCAGAGCAAGGTGGTAATGCTTTGCTCGATAAGATAGATGAATGTTCTCATCGATAAAGTATAAAGAATGCTGTTTCTAATTTTTATTAGAAAATAGTGAGCATGATATTTCTGAGATCAGTAATATTGTAAGCAGCTTTAAAAGCTAAGGATGCAGCTGATTTCAGGGATATCTATTATTTATTATAGTAAATATATGTTTTTTTTGTTATGGATATTATTTATAAAATTATAAAATTATTTCTTCCACTAATTATAGCTATTTTGTTATGTATGTTTTACTACAGGTTTAACAGTTATAGTTGGAAAAAAGCTGGAAAAGAATCATTGTTACTAGGAATTATGGTATTTATAGCGATAAATATTGTTAATTATATCATTAAATATATTGGTTTGTAAAAAATAATAATATTTTATTTATTATTAATTATTTTACAGAGTTTTTTTGTTAAAATCCCGTAAACTGTGTCAACTTCTCCAATACGTGAAAACAATTCTCCCACTTGCCAAGTGCGTAAAATAGGCAAGGAAAGGCTTAACACATGGGTGTAAATGCGCCGTCCAAATTCTAGCGTAAGCCGATTGGCTAAATAAGCTCCTAAGTAGCCTGATAGAGTGCTAAGAGCCGTGCTAAACAACATAATAGCAACCATCAAGACAACGATAGCATAGAGACTTTCAATACGCTGAAAAGGGAGAATACGGTCGATAATCGCTTGAAAAATAAAAGGATTCACCAAGCCAAGTAAGCGCAAAACGACAGCAACGCAACTAAGTTCGATGACATAATAGATATATTTCTTTGTTGTTCTTGTAAACCAAGAGAATGATACTAGTTTTTCTTGTGAATGCTTCATTTGATTTTATGATTTTGTTAAGAGAAAGAGCGATGGATGTCGCATATTTTAACAGTATTGTAGAGCTTATTATTATTTAATTAAAATATATTTTTACATATACATAATAAACACATACTGTATTTATTATGTATGCATTATTTTTATTTTATTTTAACTTATAATTATATTTGACAGTGTTCTAAACCGCATGCCAACCATTTTAGCTGTATCAATATGATACGTTATTTTAATAAATTAAGGAGAAGTTAAAATGGGTAGTTCAAGCTCATCACATGATTCACACAGTAGCTCACATTCATCAAGTTGGTTAGACAGTATAAGTCATATTTCTCATGCAATGGGCACTGGTGCAGTACATGGTGCAATGTCGGGTTTTCCTGGTGGACCAACCGGAATGGTCACTGGAGCAATAGAAGGCGGAATAGCAGGAGCTGTTCATGGCATTGCGCATGAATTCAATTAGAGGAATTCGTAAAGTGAGGAGATGCTGTTTCTAATTTATTAGAAAATAGCTGGCAAGACATTTCTGAGATCGGTAATATTGTAAACATGCTTTAAAAGCCATGACTAAAACCGATTCAGGGATGTTTTTGTTTATGATAAGATATATTTTAATTTGGATTTTTCATATGTATTCTTATTATATTATAATTTAAATTTATGTATTATAATGATATTAAAAAAGATTACTCATGATGAATAAGTGTTATTTATTATGATAAATTATTATTTATATATAATAATATCACAAAATGAATAGAAATCTTAAAATAAAAATGTTTTATACATACAATACGTCTATTATAATATGAATTCTTCATCAGCTTAAGTAAGCTTTATTTTCAATAATTATTTTATATATTTGTAAATATTTTTTATGAATGATCTTATTAATATTATTGCAGAATTATTATCTTCTAGATATGCTTTATATAATTTTCTGTGCAATGTTTTTATATTATAAATCTAAAGGTTATATTATGATATTGTGCAAAAGTAATTTTCTATTATTAAAAAAACTTAGTTAGGCTTATTTCTCAATTTTGGCTAACGAGAAAAAGAGCAAAATAAAGCTTCATATCCTCTCTTTCAATAAACAAAAATGATGCTTTCATCTGGTGTTGCACAATAAGCCTAGAGCTATACAGATGTTATTGCTTATCAATGATAAAACTCATGTGATTGATGTATAGAAATTACAAAAGATTGAAAGAGTTTTCTCTATGTTCATATTTTCTTACTAATTCCTTTTGAATAATAATAAAAAAGAGGAAATAAGTGGGAAGGAAATGTTGAGAATTTATAATGAGATTTTCCAATATTGTTAGCGCTTTTGCATTTAATTTTGCACTAATTGCATGTGTGATTTCTTCCAAAATTTCGTTTAAAATTCATCGGTAATCTTTGTTCTGAATGTATTATTGAAGAGCTTTGTTGATGTATCATACAAATGTTTGAGACAACAAAATCTTATAATAGTAAACGCTCTAATTTAACAAATTAAACGCTGATTGTTTCCACTCAAAAAACCAATGCATATCACAGTGATTTATATTTTTTCCCTCTTTGAAATGTATATTTGAGCTAAATTTGAGGTTTATATTTTTCTACGATGAAAAAGCTTCTGCGTTACCAAGATATCCATAAATTTTGTATATCCGTTCAAAAAATACACGATAAACTTACAGTTATTATGATTTTATGCTTATAAAATGAAAAAACGAAGTGATAAGCATGGTAAATATTTGCGAAAAAATGCTTGTAACAAAAATTATTGAGGCTCTTTGTAGTTTACAATTTTTTTTATCATTTTATCTTAACTGAGAGGGAGTATGTATTCATTTCTCTTGATTTATTTATCTCAAAGGGTGGAGTTATAGTAATGTCAAAAAAAGTCATGATCGTGGAAGATAACGAACTGAATATGAAGTTATTCCGTGATCTTGTCGAAGCGAGTGGCTATGAAACTGTTGAGACGCGCAATGGCCTTATGGCATTAGATTTGGCTCGTTCATCCATGCCCTCACTTATCCTTGTGGATATACAATTGCCTGAAGTATCAGGGATAGATGTTATTAAGCAATTAAAAGAGGATGAGGAGCTTCGATCTATCCCAGTTGTTGCTGTAACAGCCTTTGCGATGAAAGGGGATGAAGAACGAATTCGCGCCAGTGGGTGTGAAGAATATATGTCAAAGCCCATTTCTGTTCCGCATTTTATCTCAATGGTAAAGAATTTTTTAGACTGAAACTTTGTTACACAATTGTATAAAAAGCACAAAGAAGCCTGTGAGATCACTGACGGTATATTGCAAATGTTTCTGCAAACAAGCGCGGAGATGTGAACAAGTTATTTATGTTTGAATTACTAAAGCACAAATTCTCAAAATAAAAATCGAAGTTCTGAAGCTCTTATGGACGATTTCCAGTCCTTACCTACAAAATAAGGCATTTTGCATCCTTATTTTATTTTAACAGATAAAAAACTTCCCCTCTACATTTTTCTCATAAAGAGTATTGATGAGCAAGCCAAATCTCATGCCATAGGAGTATTGTGTTTTAGGAAACAAAAAAGCCTCGTTGAAAACGAGGCTCCATGTATTGCAGAAAAATTAAAATTAGCGTTTTGAGAATTGGAAAGAACGACGTGCTTTTGCTTTACCATATTTTTTACGTTCAACAACACGGCTATCACGGGTAAGAAAGCCACCTTTTTTCAAGATTGTACGAAGTTCAGGTTCGTAATAGGTTAAAGCTTTGGAAATACCATGGCGCACCGCACCAGCTTGTCCAGAAAGACCGCCACCTGCAACGGTTGCAACAATATCAAACTGGCTATCCCTGTTTGTTGCAACAATTGGTTGGCGAAGAATCATCCTAAGAACAGGACGCGCAAAATATTGGTCAAATTCCTTATTGTTAATGGTAATTTTTCCAGAGCCTGGTTTGATCCATACGCGTGCAACAGCATCTTTACGTTTTCCTGTTGCATAAGCACGTCCTTGTGAATCAAGTTTTTGCACATGGATGGGAGCGACATTTTCATGAGCTTCTACAGTATTTGTGACAACACTAAGCTCAGCAAGAGAATTAATTTCAGCCATAATCAAGCAATCCTTTTGTTTTTGCGGTTTAAAGCACCAACGTCAAGAGATTCTGGCTGTTGTGCTTCATGCGGGTGTTGGCTCCCAGCATAAACACGGAGATTCTTCAATTGACGACGACCGAGAGGCCCACGAGGAATCATACGTTCCACAGCTTTTTCAACAACACGTTCAGGAAAACGACCTTCAAGAATCTGACGCGCTGTACGCTCCTTAATTCCACCGATATAGCCAGTATGCCAATAATATTTTTTATCGGTATATTTTTTACCGGTGAGAGATATTTTATCTGCATTGATCACAATAACATTGTCACCGTCATCAACATGTGGAGTAAATGTAGCTTTATGTTTACCACGCAAGCGGTTAGCAACAAATGTGGCAAGACGACCTAAAACGAGGTTTTCAGCGTCAATAATAACCCATTTTTTCACCACTTCAGTTGGCTTTTGTGAAAAAGTTGCCATAGAAGTATCCTTATATCAAAACCCTTATCACGAAGGGCATTTTTGTTGTTTTGCGTTGAAAATTGTACCATAGCGAAATATTTAACGCGTATTGTCTGCTCTGATATAATGTCTTTTGATTTACGTCAAGAGAAAATAAAAACTTTATAAAACAATATGTTATAATTGAGGTATCATGATACCCCATATAAAGAGGTGTTTATGTATATTTTATTGAAAATGAATGTGGCAAAAGACTGTTTTATCTCGAACGCATGATTGTATTTTATTCGCCTTCATTATAAAGTATGCAACAATGCAGCGGTCCCGTTATTTTCTCAATGTTGAATCTTCTGCTTGTGGTCAAGCTTGGTTGGATGCCCTTGATATTCAAGGGATAAATAATGCGCGCGCTATTTCTCAAAAGTTTGGTTTTCCAGATCAATTAGCTCGTGTTCTCTCGGCAAGAGATGTGGATGAATCAGAAGCTGTTGCTTTTATCAATCCAACACTGCGTACGCTTATGCCTGATCCAGAAAGTTTTATCGATATGCAATGTGCAGCAGAGCGCATCGTGAAAGCTATTTTGAAGCAAGAAAAGGTTGCAATTTTTGGTGATTATGATGTGGATGGTGCTTGTTCATCGGCGCTCATGGCGCGCTTTCTGCGTTATTTGGGTATCGAAGTAAAAATTTATATTCCTGATCGTATTATTGAAGGATATGGTCCCAATGAACAAGCGATGAGGATGTTGGTACAACAAGGTGCTGATTTGATTATCACCGTTGATTGTGGTGCGAACAGCCCAGATGCAGTCAAAGCAGCCAGACTTGCAGGCGCTGATGTTATCATTTTAGACCATCATCAAATGTCAGAGATTCATCAAGAAGCTGTTGCGCTTGTCAATCCTAATCGTCCTGATGACTTTTCTGGACAAGAGTATTTATGCGCTGCTGGCGTTGTCTTTGTTACCTTAGCGTGGGTCCATCATTTATTGCGAAAGAAGAAATTTGCAGGAAAACTTCCTGACCTTCTCAGTATGCTTGATCTTGTTGCCTTGGCAACCATATGTGATGTCGTTCCCTTACAAGGTGTTAATCGTGCTTTTGTGGTAAAAGGACTCGAAGTTGCGCGTTCTATGCATAATCACGGGATAGGAGCTTTAACAAAGGTTGCGCATATAGGTGAGCCACTGAATAGTTTTCATTTAGGTTTTTTGTTAGGTCCGAGGATTAATGCGGGAGGGCGTATTGGCGACCAAGCTTTGGGAGCACGTTTGCTCAGTTGTGAAGATAAAGATGAAGCAGACAAAATAGCAGAACAATTGGATCTTCTTAATCAAGAACGCCAAAAAATGGAGAGTATTCAATTAGCGCAAGCAGAATCTTATATTGATTCTCTTTATCAAGATAGGGAAACGCCTCTGTCCCTTGTACTTGCTCACCAAGAATGGCATCCAGGAATTATTGGTATTCTTGCATCCCGCTTAAAAGAGCGTTTTTTTTGTCCTGTTTTTGCCATTGCTTTGAAAGAAGATGGAAGTGGGGTTGGATCGGGACGTTCAATCAGTGGTATAGATTTAGGCGCTCTAGTGCGTGAAGCTGTTAGACTCAATTTATTAGAAAAGGGGGGAGGGCATAGTATGGCAGCAGGACTTACAATCCAATCAACAAAAATTGAAATTTTTCGAGAATGGATGGCAGAAAAAGTTTCTTCAACGGTTTCACAGTTGCGTGCTAAAAAGTCTCTCAATATAGATGGTTGTCTTTCTGCTTCTGGTGCCAATAAAGCGCTTTTTGATATGATTGAAAAAGCCGGCCCCTTTGGTTCGGGGAATACAACACCTGTTTTTGTTCTTCCTTCTCACCGATTAATGAATTTGTCTGAAGTGGGTAAAGGACATCTTCGCCTTATGATGGCTAATATGGAAGGCAAAAAGCTGCAGGGAATAGCTTTCCGTGCTGTGGGGACATCACTTGGTGATTTTCTGTTGAGAAATGTTGGTGAAATGATCCATTTGGCTGGTAACTTGAGTTTGAATTATTGGAATGGAACAATCAATCCACAGCTACGCGTGATTGATGCAGCAGCAGTGGTTTGAAGAGGGAATTTTTTTGCACGTTAAATATCGAGATTGGAAGCAAAAGTAGAGTTTTCTTGTATGAAACGAAACCGTGCTTCTGGTTTTGTTCCCATGAGACTTTCTACAATATTTTTCGTTTTTTGCATTTCCATTGCGTCAATAGAAACGCGTAGCAATGTACGTTTCTCAGGATGCATCGTTGTTTCTTTAAGCTGGTCAGCGCGCATTTCTCCAAGTCCTTTAAAACGTCCAATTTCAATTTTAGCTTTCCCTGTGAATTCAGTTTTTAACAATTCATCTTTATGCGTATCGTCACGCGCATAAGCAATTTTACCTCCTTGTGAAATTCTATAAAGAGGAGGGACTGCAAGATATAAATGTCCCTGACGAATAAGATCGGGCATTTCTTGAAAGAAAAAAGTAATAAGGAGTGAGGCGATATGGGCACCATCAACATCTGCATCCGTCATAATGATAATACGTTCATATCTGAGATCTTTTTCACGATATTTAGAGCCTGTTCCACATCCAAGCGCAAGGATAAGATCACTAATTGTTTGGCTTGAATTCATTTTTTCGTGTGCAGCACTGGCTACATTAAGTATTTTCCCACGAAGAGGTAAAATTGCTTGATTTGCTCTGTTTCGGGCTTGTTTAGCGGAACCACCAGCAGAATCACCTTCAACAATGAATAATTCAGCTCCAGCAGCACAGTTTTGGCTACAATCTGCGAGTTTCCCAGGCAGGCGTAATTTACGCACAGCTGTTTTTCGGTTTATTTCTCTGTCTTGGCGGCGTTTAACGCGTTCCTCAGCACGTTCAATAACCCAATCAAGGAGTTTTGTTGATTCTTGTGGAGAATTGGTCAACCAATGATCAAAAGGATCGCGTATTGCATTCTCAACAATACGCTGTGCTTCAATTGTTGCTAGTCGATCTTTGGTTTGTCCAACAAATTCAGGATTTTTTATAAAAACTGAAAGTATTGCAGCTGTTGAAATCATCACATCATCGGATGTAATAATAGCAGCGCGCTTGTTTCCTATTAATTCAGCGTAAGATCTCAATCCGCGCAAAAGAGCTTGACGCAGTCCCATTTCATGTGTTCCACCTTCTCCAGTGGGAATAGTATTGCAGTAAGATTGTACATGAGCATCACCACCATGCCAAGCAATAGCCCATTCAACAGAGCCATGACCATTAGAGTGATTTGTTTTTCCAGAAAAAATTTCCGACGTTACGCGATATTCATCTTTGAGTGATGAGAGCAAATAATCCTTAAGTCCATCAGGAAAGTGGAAAACAGCTTTTTCGGGAATATTTTTTGTGTCTTCAAGGATGAAAGGATCACAATTCCAGCGAATTTTTACACCACCAAAAAGATAGGCTTTTGAGCGTGCCATTGTGTAAATTTTTTCTGGATCAAAAGCGGCTTTTTCGCCAAAAATTTTACTATCAGGATGAAAACGAACGCGTGTACCACGACGATTATAAACATCACCTAAATCTTCCAATCCAGATTGAGGAATACCCCTTGAAAAGCGTTGTCGATAAAGCTTTCGTTCTCGTGCTACTTCGACTTCCATATCGTCAGAAAGAGCATTGACGACAGAAATTCCTACTCCATGGAGTCCTCCAGCAGTCTGATAAGCTTTTCCATCAAATTTTCCACCTGAATGGAGTTGTGTCATAATAACTTCAAGAGTAGATTTATCAGGCATTTGAGGATGATTTTCAACAGGAATGCCACGTCCATTATCCGTAACCGTTAAATAACCATTTCTATCTAATGATACGTCAATGAAATCTGCATAACCAGCAACGGCTTCATCCATGGCATTGTCAATAATTTCAGCAAACAAATGATGAAGTGCTTTACTATCTGTTCCACCAATATACATTCCAGGGCGTAAACGTACAGGTTCTAACCCTTCAAGCACGCGAATAGAGAGAGCATTATAGCTATCTTCTTGTGTATCTTTTGTATTTTTTTTCGAAGCTATTGCTTCTGAGTTCATGGGAGATTGCGGATTTTTTGTTTTTGTATTTATCCGAGACTGCGCATTATTTAAAATACTAAAAAGATCTTTGCTGTTATCGCTCATAGCGTTTGATTATCCACCTCATAAAATATAGTTTTCACGAAAATAAATTTTATGCCTGCTTTTTATTTAAAAATCAATGCAGTTAGGAAATATCAATGGTTGGACCGAAAATTTGTTCAAAGGTTTGTTTGAGTGCAATATCAATATCATGCATTGTTACAGGAAAACCGAGATCAAAAAAGCTAGTTACACCATAATTAGTAATGCCACAGGGAACAATCCCTGAATAGTGCGCTAAATGAGGATTAACATTGATAGCAACTCCATGAAAACTCACCCATTTACGCACGCGAATGCCAATAGCTGCAATTTTATCTTCAGAAGGCAAACCGCTTTGTGTTGATGGGAAATTGTGTCGTTGAACCCAGACACCAACGCGATCTTCACGGCGTTCACCTTTAATATTAAATTTTGCAAGCATTTGTATAACCCACTCTTCGAGTGCACTAATAAAAGCACGGATATCTTGTTTTCGGCGTTTAAGATCAAGCATAATATAAGCAACACGTTGCCCTGGACCATGATATGTAAATTCACCACCACGCCCTGCTTCATAAACAGGAAACAAATGAGGTGCTAAAAGATCTTTTTTATTTGCACTTGTACCAGCTGTATAAAGGGAAGGATGTTCAAGGAGCCAAACCTGTTCAGGGGCTTTTTTTGCAAGAATGTTTTCTACATGTTCTTGCATATAACGCAGTGCTTTAGGATATTCGATCAAGCTATTGCTGACTTTCCATTCCACTGGTGAACTTGCAGAAACCGCTTTAAATTGATGTGATAAGTGATCACGATCAACATGTTTTAATTCAAATGTCATGAGCAATATTTATGTTGGTGTTTAAAGTAGCATTATATCAATAAAAGAGCTATAGAGTAAGATGTCAAATATTTTATTAAAAGTAAGATAATACAGTTGCAAATTTTATCTTAAGAATTTGCTACGTTTGAATAATGTGTTTTTATTTTACCATCTTCCTGTTGCACCACCACCACCAGATGATCCACCACCACCAGAGAAACCACCTCCTCCAGATGATCTCCTTCCCCCAAATGATCCTCTACCTCTTGAACTGTTGCCAAAAATATCATCAGAATGTCTGCTGCCAGCATTTAAATTAAAAAACCAAGGTGTAAAAACGATTCCCATCCAGAGATATTTTTGGGGTCCTACTTTTTTTCCAAAGATCATTGCAAGAATAGGCAAACCAAACATGATAAAAAATATTAAAAAGATGATTGCACTCGCTATCATTTCTTCTTTTTCAGCTTGTTTGCGTTGTGCTTCAACAATATTAGCCTTTTCTTTGATTCGAATAGAAAAATCAGAATCATTTTCTGTAATGACACTGATAATTGCATGAACTGCTTCGACAATTCCTTTTTGATAATTTCCTTCACGAAAATTGGGAAGAACAAAGCTATTAATGATAACTGCGGAAAGAGCGTCAGTGAGCACGCCTTCCAAACCATAGCCTACTTCAATACGCATTTCACGTTCATTAGGGGCAATGACAAGTAATACACCATTGTTGATTTGTTTCTGACCTATCCCCCATCTGCGAAAAAGAGCATTACTGTACGTCTCTATATCGCTTCCTGAAAGGGTAGGAAGAGTTACAATGACAATTTGATCTCCAGCTTTTTCTTCGAGTTCAGCTAATTTTTCTGTTAGATTCTGCTTTGTTGCATTATCCAGCAAATGAGCCACGTCGTTAACATAGCCTGTTAAGGGAGGAAATTTGCTCTGTGCGTAAGCGACATTCCCCAATACAATGACTAGATATAGAGCACTTAAAAAAGTCCATAAATATAATAAAACATTGCGTTGTATAGAATGTCGAAACAGTTTCATTAATTAAAATTGACCTTTGGAGTTTGCTGGCTATTGGCATCAATCGTAAATGTTGGCATAGGCTTAGCATCACGAAACCATAATTTTGCCCAAATCATTGTTGGCATTGTCTTAAGTGCTGTATTGTAAATACGGACTGTTTCAATATAATCACGGCGTGCAACAGAGATACGGTTTTCAGTTCCTTCTAATTGTGATTGAAGAGAAAGAAAATTCTGATTTGCTTTAAGATCAGGATAATTTTCGACAACAGCCATAAGACGTGAGAGAGCGCTTGATAAATTTGCTTGATTGTTGAGATATTGTTGCATCATTTCTGGGTTATTTAACATATCTGTGTTGATGTTTACTTGCGTTGCTTTAGCACGTGCTTCAATAACATTGGTAAAAACAGCTTGTTCATGAGCAGCATAGGCTTTGACAGTTTCCACGAGATTAGGAATAAGATCTGCACGGCGTTGATATTGGTTGAGTACTTCACTCCATGCGGCATGTGCTTTTTCTTCATTTGTTGGTATTGTATTAAATCCACAACCACTTAGGAATGGCACTAAAAGCGTCAAGAAAATAACAACTAAAAATTGTCTTAACACTTTAGTTATGGAATAAGTGAGTGGAATTGAAACAGCTTGTACATTTAACATAAAGGCATCTCCGCAGCGATTTTATGTAGTATATAGGATATATCTTTTTGATGAAAAGTCTTTTTAATTTTAGAAAAAGAGTTTCATGAATGAATTAACCTTCTTAGACATTGTGTCGTACTTTAGTAATTGATTGATAGTAAAATCAATAATATACATGTAAATATACGCTCATAAATACTAAATTATATTTATATATTATTGCAAGTTATTTTCAAAAAAAGAATACTTCTTATTTTAAAAATCGCTTCTTTTTTAGAAATAACAATGAGAAATAAAGCTTTAGACGACTTTAAGAGCTACGGATATAAAAATTTGTCAATTTTATTCCATAAGTAAACGTAAAAATAAAATTAATATTAAAAAAGAAAATATTGTGCACTTTTTAATAAAACAGTATACTAACTTGATTATCGTATGTCATACACCAAGCAAAATTCTGCTAATGAATGTGGGCAATAAAAGAAACAGGCGTGTAATTTCTTTATTTTGATCACTATTTCTATTATGGAGGAGAGGGCATAAGTTTATTATACTCTTTGGAAAAAATCAGATTTGACCGCGTTTTTAAATTCGAATATTCATTCAAAATGTGGTCTTATGAGTACTTTCCAACTAAGATACCAAAGACATTTTAAGTATTACGCAGCAATTAGCTATTGAGATAATGAAATTATTGTACTTCTTTGATTATTGAGTGATAGCTATGGCAAACGGATATATCCAATCCTGAAAAAGGTGTATACGAGTACTTACTTTATTAAACTAAAAACCTCGTATGCATGCACTGAATGGAAAAGTGCAACTCTCACCGAAAAACTTACTGCATAGAAAATGGGATGCTGACACGGGAATACAGGTGTAATCTGCAAGAGTGCAAATGACCGTTACAGGATAATTGCTGTCTAGCATGTTTCTCAACTGGAATATTGCAAACAGCAAAGAAATTTTTATAGATTGACTATAACTTAAGCTATAATTGCTCTCTATTCGGCGAAATTGGCCAAATATATTTACCATATCTATTGATCAAAGATAACCTCTAAGTATGGGCAGTCACTGTAAGTCTACTATGATTTCTCAGTATTTATAAGCTGCGATTTATGGTACATTTTGGTGATAGTAAGGTCAATAAGATAGCTAAAACTTTCACTAAAGAGATGATCACTAGTTTTAATTTATTAAAATTGGAAGAGTACGCTAGATGAATTCATAACTCAGTTATATGTATAAAAATAAGGAAGCATTCATGCTCGTATCAGCTCTAGCGGGGATCTAAATGCTGATATGAATAGCAATAAACAAGACTATGAAAAGATTTTGCTGAAAGTCGTGCAACTTATTATCAAAAAATGAAATTATCCAAAGAAAATAAAAAAAGAAAACAAAGATAAAACGGTTCCTGTCGCTATATTAATATATCCTTTTACGCGTTGCTTTTTTAAAATGATACGCGCAAATGATATAAAAATGGTCATCAAAGTAAACCATGCAAATATATTAAAGGAATGTATGGTTACAAGTTCAAACCCTGTTTTAATACTACCACCAGAAAACAGGAATTTTGGAAAAGCTGCGATATAGAATATCGATACCTTTGGGTTTAGTATTTGCGTCATAAAACCATCTACGTAGCTGGTTAAAATCTTTACCTCATCCTTAGTATTGCTTTCATTTTGTGATATTATTTCTCTTGAATTTAAGTTGTTTATTCCGGATTTAAGCGATTTAACTCCCATATATAATAAATAGCAGCCGCCCATAAGTTTTACTAAAAAAAGAGCGTTTTATTGTTGAGAATAATTGCTGACACACCTAGTATGGAAAATGCTCCATGGGCATATGTTGTTGTGCATAATCCAGCAACGTTAGCGAGAGCATTCTTTTTTCCCAATCTCGTTGCGTTATCGATGATAAGAGTCATATTGGGCCCAGGGGATATGACTAAAAATAAGGAGACTATAAAAAAGGTAACTATTTGATGATTCATTTGACCTTTATTTCTGAAACTAATTTATCTTCTAGGTATAATTCTATTCTATCAAGTGAAGAAAGTTTGCCTACACCTTGTGGAGTGCCTGTATATATTATATCGCCACTCTTTAGTTGGATGTAGCGACTTAAGAATGATATTATTTTCTCAAAGCTAAAGATCATATCTTTTGTATTGCCCAATTGCCTCGTTTCACCATTTAGCTTCATTTCAAAAATTATTGGGTTTTTTATTCTTTCTTTGCTTATGAAGTCAGAAACGTATGCGGCTCCTTTAAATCCTTTAGACAAAAGCCAAGGAAGCTTTTTTTCTTTTAGTTTTGTTTGTAAATCCCTTGCTGTGAGATCAAGACCTACCGCTACTGCATCGTAACATTCTTCAGCTTCTATTTCATTGACCATAAAAGTGTCCTTTGAGATTCTAAGCACAATTTCAGTTTCAAAATGTATTTCTTGAGAAAAGTCAGGGAGACAAATTTGATTTCCTAACACAAGTGAACTGTTTGGCTTGCTAAATATAACAGGCTCATCTTCAACAATATTGCCCAGTTCATATGCGTGTTCTACATAATTGCGTCCAACGCAGTAAATATTATTCATCATAGGAGACCACTAAGTTTTTCATTTTCTTTTTGTATAGACAAGATATGACTGTTGCAACAATATCTTTTCTCATATCAATATGAGAGCTTTCTGAAAAATATGCATTATGTGGGTTAATAACCAACCTTGATGATAGCCAATCAGCATTATCTCTCCAAGCTTTAATGAGAGGGTGGCTATTTGGTGGTTCTATGGGCAGAACATCAAGGAATGCATGGAACTCAGGATTCCTCCTTAGATGTTTTTCTAAACAATCAAAATCACTCAAGATTTTACCCCTTGCAGTATTCACTAAGATAGCGTTTTTCTTCATCTTTTGGAGGAATTCTGAATTAATCATTCCCATGGTCTTTTTTGTAAGAGGGCAATGCAATGATACTATATCAGATTCTTCTAAAAGCGCGTTCATATCTTCTAGAAGTTTAAAATTGAGTGATTTTGCTAAACCTTCATCAATATATGGATCATAGACAATCACTTTAAACCCAAAAGGCCTTAACCTTTCTAACGTTGCTTTTCCTATTTTACCTAAGCCAATCAATCCGATGGTCTTATGCTTTGGACGGAATGTTTTAAGATTATTTTCTTGCCATGTTTCATCATATTTTTTTGCTAACTCATTATGTCTGGATACCTGCCTGCACCCCTCCAAAATCATGGTTAATGCGGTATCAGCTACTTCATCTATACAATAAGAAGGGTTATTAGCAAATTCGATACCATGTTTTCTAAGTGCTGCATAGTCTACTTGGTCATAACCAATACCACAAATCGTACTGCTATTTTGCACTTACGCATTTTTTTGCTGTTTTCTCTGTTATTTTTGCATGCCAGATTAATAGAGCATCAATTTCCTCTAGAATTGCATCAGGAAAGTTGTTTTCATTTAAAGAGTTGAAGAAATAAAATTCAGCCCCCAAGTCAGCCAGTGGTTTTTCAAACTCACTTATTTCAGTTATTCTATCGGTTATTGCGATTTTCATTATATTCTTTCTCTATAATCGATAACCATTAAATTTCTAAAGCCTTCTTCATCATTTCGTGATGAAATTGGAGAGGCTGAATGGTACATTTCCATATCATCCAACAGTATGCTCTCTAAATTTCCTTTCAAAACTATTTCTTTTATTTTTTTTCTGTTTTCATCATAAATATATGATGCTCTACCTTCAATGTTATGCCGGCTGATCATGTGCATACTTATGAATGTATGACCGTCTTTATGGATACCTTCAGGTGTAGGATTCCCTTGTATTCCTTTTTTTTCTTCAATACGAAATTGGTGTACAAAGATATCCCACACTTTGCTTTTTTTGTTTTTATACATCAAAAAAGTGTTAAGTGTACTTCTAATGATTTTGTGCAATATAACATTCGATGATATCGCATCTGACATTTTGGGCAGTTGTCTTTCGATCCCACCTGCGTAACTATTGATTTCAGAACTTTGAAAAAAATGTTATCATCTAAAAAATCTATTGTTTTGTTAGCGATATCCACGATAAATTTGCCAAAGCATCTTCTCCTGTAGGTATCACCTTCTTTCATATAAGGATCGAGAGGTAAATAGTCCCAACTTTTATTCAAACGGGCTAAATCGGCTATCTCATTCGCTCTTATATTAACTTCCTTAGAGGCAATGTGAGAAAATTTATTTTCTCTTAATTCCTCGACAACTTTATCTATATTGACAAACATATTCTCCCCCTTTGCTACATTAACTAATTTTGATTATAGTTTTTAACATGTGCTTTAATATGTTACTCCCCAGATCAATATAAGCTCATATATCGTTTAAAGTAAAAATAAAGTAGATGATTATGTAATAAAAAAGTCGCTATTTCTTATTTGTATAATTAAATTATGATTAAAGATGATTTATTATTGTAAAATATTAAGAGCAGTTAGCAGAACTCTATAATGAAATTAATAAATATAAAACAATACGTAATAAAAATAAATTTAATTTAAACAAATTGTTATATTTGTAATTTATGTTTTATAAAGTGAAACAGATAGTTTTTTATCACCTATTAAAGTTGAATTATTATCAATCCTTTCAACAACAGTTTTATTCTTCTCACTTTAGACTAATAATATTGCTGCTGCCTTTGATTTCTCTGCCCATTGGCAAAAGTTCAAACAGGGACTTAGCGCTGTTGGCAAGTGGTTTGGCAATGTGTGGGAGGGCTTTAAACAAAGCCTTTCCAACTTTTGGAGCTGG
>NZ_JAQISY010000031.1:0-14220 GCF_028618465.1 Bartonella sp. MM73XJBT
GTGCATCGCGGTTTTGGTTCCTTGGATTTTTCTAATAGGAAACATTCCCATAAGCGGCATAGCAGTTCCTATGATGGAGTGGAGATAACGGGGTGGAGAGATAAGCGCAATGTTTAGCCCACTTTCAAAACTGTCTTTTGGTTTGCTTTTTTTGGCAAGTGTGATGTTAGCGGCTTTTGGCTTTATGAAAGCGCAAGTTTTAAAGGCGGAAAGAGCGCGTGATTTGTATTGGCAGTTGGAGATTGCCAAGGTTTCAGCACGTGCACAGCTTGAAATGGAGCGACAAAGGCAAGCCGCGTTTGAAGCCGAGCATCAAGCGCAAGGGGTGATTTCGGCTTTGGAACAAAAGCTTATGAAAATGGAGGATGTCAATGCAGTATTGCCAACTACTGACTGTGGTATTGGGCTTGAGCGTGTGCGCTTGCTCAACACGCAAACCGGTGGGTAGCCTTTCTTATGATTTTTTATCGGTTGCATTGCCGCCTGTTGTTCGCATGGCGTGTGCCCGCCCTGTTTTACTGCCAGAGCGTGCTTTGAATGGGCGCGAAGTGGTGCACTATTGGGGGCGTGATCGCACTGCTTTGTTGATTTGTGAACAGCGTAGAAAAGCTGCGGAGCGGGCGATTTTAGGCACAAGAGAGGGGGGTTTTTAAGTGAATTTAGATATCAGTGTGGCCAATGGTTGGTTATCGTTGTTGTTATCGATTGTTGCGATTTGTGGGGTTTTGAGAGCCTATTTTTCTTCAGGTGCGCGGGAAATGCTGAAAGATCTCGTTGTGCTTAAAGAGCGTGTACAAAAGTTAGAAACGGAGATGGACTTTTTGCCTGATCGCGATGCGTTGCAAAGATTGGAAGTGAATATGGAGAAATTGAATGGGCGTCTCAACACGCTTTCTGCGCAATTACAACCGGTGGCAGCCATTGGTGAGCGCTTGCAAGAGTTTTTACTGGAGAATGCCAAGAAATGAAAGCAGATATGGATAAAATCATCCGTGAAGAAGCGCGGCTGATTATTTTAAAAGGGCTAGCTTGTGAGCGCAGCGAAACTTTATCGAGTGCGATGATTGAGCGGTTGTTATACAGTTATGGTATCCGGCGTGATCGCGATTTTGTGCACAATGAACTGGCTTTTATGGAAGATCAAGGTGCTGTCACGTTAAAACAGGCAGGTTCGGTTTTTCTTGCGGCGTTAACAGAACGGGGAGCGCGTCATTTAGACCGGAGCTTTTCCATTGAGGGGATTAAGCGGCCTAAACGTTCATCAATAAAAGACGAGGTAAAAGATGCGCAAGGTCGGGCGTGGACGTTTAACGGCGATTGATTTATTGCCGCAAGCTTGTGATCAAATTATTGCTGCGGCTGCTGAAGCTTTAAATGGGCGTGAGAAGACACAAATGGCTATTTATGGTGAGTTTAAAGCGGCTTTGAAGGCTTTAAAAAAAGAAACGGGTTTAAGCTTTTCTATTCCCTCTTTTTCCAGTTTTAATCGTTATTCTTTGCGTTTAGCGGTGATGTCACGCCGCTTAGAACAAACCCGTGAAATTGCGGCAAGTCTTTCTCAGCGCTTTGATGCCAAAGCTTCTGACAATATTACTCTGTTAACAGCCGCAGCGATTAAAGAGCTTATTTTTTCCACGTTAAGCAGTGGGAAAAGCCTTTCGCCAAAGGCTGCTCAAGAGTTGGCGAATGCGCTTAAAGGGGTTTTGGCTGCTGAACATTTGTCGACCACGAGGCGGCAAAAGTTGGAAAAGGATTTTACAAACAAGGCAAGCAAAGCGGTTGAGGTGGCAGCGGCAGCAGCGGGGCTCTCAGAAGAGACGGCGCGGGCTATTCGCGCGCAGGTGTTGGGGGTAAAAAATGGTTGAAGGGCGTGAGGCTTTTGAACAGACTCCTTTAAAAAGTGAGGCGATTGATGATCGGTTGGGTTTTGAACTTTGGCAGACAAGTACTTTTCTAAACGAGAAAGATCCCTTAGCGGAAGGCATTTTGATGGCGCATCAACGGGCATGGATTGAAGATAAGTCACCCTTAAAGTTGGTTGAAAAGGGGCGGCGGACCGGCATTACTTTTGCGGAAGCTTTGGATGATACGCTGATTGCGGCAGCGACGCGTGAAGCTGGTGGCGATAATGTTTTTTACATTGGCGACACCAAAGAAAAGGGGCGTGAGTTTATTGGTTATGTGAGCAATTTTGCTTCAGCACTTACCAGCAATAGTGGTGATGTGGAGGAATTTTTATTCTCTGATCAAAAAGAGGATGGGTCAACAAAATATATCTCTGCTTACCGCGTGCGCTTTGCTTCAGGTTTTCGGATTGAGGCGCTTTCTAGCCGTCCTGAAAATATTCGCGGACTACAAGGCATTGTGGTGATTGATGAGGCGGCGTTTCATAAAGATGTGCGCTCTGTTTTGGATGCGGTGAATGCCTTGTTGATTTGGGGAGGCAAGATCCGTGTGATCTCAACACACAATGGTGTGCTTAATCCTTTCAATGAACTGATCCGTGAGGCACGCGCGGGCAAGGTTCCTTTTTCTCTGCATTGTTATCCCTTTGGTGTAGCGGTTAAAAATGGCTTGTTTAAACGGGTTTGTGCCATGAAGGGAGAGGGGTGGAGTTTAGCAGCTGAGCAAAAATGGGAGAAACAAATCCGTGCTTCTTATGGGGTGCGTTTGAGTGCTATGCGCCAAGAATTAGATGCCATACCGGCAGATCAAGAAGGGGCGGCTTTAACACGCTTACAGATTGAAAATTGTTGTGCACCAGATATTGCGGTGTTGCGTTTTGCTTGTGTGGATGGTTTTAAAAATCAATCGGATGATCAACGAAGTCAAGCGGCGTTTGCTTGGTGTGAGAAGCATGTAAAACCTCTTCATATTGGGCTTGACCGGCGGCGTCAACATGTTTTTGGTGTTGATTTTGCGCGCAGTGGCGATGCGACATCCATTGTGGTGATGGAAGTGGGGCAAGATTTGGTGCGCCGTGTCCGGTTTATGGTGGAATTGCGCAATATGCCGTTTGATCAACAAAGAGAGATTTTATTTTATGGGGTGAATGGCTTGCCACGTTTGTTGGGGGGCGCTTTGGATGCACGTGGCAATGGGGCTTATTTAGCGGAAAAAGCAGCGCAGCGTTATGGGGCTTGTGTGAGGGAAGTACAATTGTCGCAAAGTTGGTATGGCAAAGAAATGCCGGCTTATTTGGAAGCTTTTGGTGATGGGTCCATTGTTTTGCCGCGCGATAGTGACATTGTTGCGGATCATCAAGCGCTTGCTTATGTCAATGGCATTGTGAAAATTCCAGACAATCATCGTTTTAAAGGCAGTGACGGTTTTATGCGCCATGGTGATAGCGCGATTGCTTGCGCTTTGGCTTATTTTGCCAGTCGGCAGGCGCCTGAAATTTACGAATATACGCCTGTGAGAGAGGTTTATGGTTTTAATGAAAGCCCACTCTTTTCAACGCCTTTTTTTTCAACGACGAGATCAAAGATATATTGATGGGATGATGAGATGGTAAAACTGGTTGATCAATGGGGTAGGGCGCTTCATATCAAAGGGTTGGAGCGGGAGGTGGCAAGCCCAAGCATTGGCGGTATTCGTGATGTATGGTCACAAACCATTGTCAGTGGTTTAACACCTGCGCAACTTGCTGATATTTTGCAACAGGCAGCACGGGGGCAGCCAGAGCAGTTTTTCCAACTTGCTGATGATATGGAAGAGCGTGATTTACATTATCGTGCTGTGCTTGGCATGCGTAAAAATGCTCTCACAGGGGTGGAGCCTGGGGTGATTGCTGCAAGCAACAGTGCACAGGACAAAAAAATTGCCGATGCTGTTCGAGAAATGATTAGTGCACCTACCTTTGTTGATGATTATGTGACGGATTTGTTAGATGCTTTGGGAAAAGGCTATGCGATTGTTGAAACCTTGTGGGACAAGAGTGCCAAGGAATGGTGGCCGGTTGCTTGGAAATGGCGTGATCAGCGGTTTTTTCAATTGGACCGGCGAGATGGCTTTCATTTGCGTTTAAAAGAAGAGGGGTCTCACTATGGTATTGAATTGCCTGCTTATAAATTTTCCATTCACAGACCCAAGTTGAAAAGTGGCTTACCAATCCGTACGGGGCTTGCACGGCTTGCGGCTTGGGCATTTTTGTTTAAGTCTTATACCTTAAAAGATTGGATGGCTTTCTTAGAAGTTTACGGCATGCCGTTGCGTGTGGGAAAATATGGGGCAAGCTCTTCTCATGAGGAACGCAGAGTTCTCATTCAAGCGGTGCGTGATTTATCCAGTGATGCGGCAGCGATTATTCCCAAAGAGATGGAGATTGAATTTATTGAAGCGGCAGGGGGCAGTGGCAATGCGGTTTTTGCCGCAAAGGCGGAATATTTAGATCGACAGATCTCTAAAGGAGTATTGGGGCAAACGATGACGACGGATGATGGCGCGTCCTTTTCGCAAGCACGCATTCATGAAAATGTCCGCCATGATATTGCCAGAGCTGATGCACGGCAATTGGCTTTGACAGCTAATCGTGATTTGATTGTGCCTTTTGTTGAGATTAATTTTGGGCGCCAAGAGCGCACTCCCCTTGTCTATTGGCCGATTTCGGAAAATGAAGATATTAAAGCCATTAGCGATGCTTTAGAAAAACTTGTGCCTCTAGGATTGCGTGTTGGGGCGCAAGAAGTGCGCAATAAGATTGGCTTTTCGCAACCAACAAAAGAAGAGGATGTTTTAAGGGCTGCTTCTCTTAGTCCTGATGATGAGAGAGAACAAGAGGATAATGCGGGGCAACAAAAAGCTCATGTTTGTGCTGATTGTGGGGGTGCTTTTGATGTTTCTGTGACAAGAAAAGAAGGGGTTGGAAAAGAGCAGGGTGGGAAACATCACGACGAATTGGACCGACTTTCTGAAGAGGCTTTAAGTGACTGGGAAGAGGATTTAGAGCCCCTTTTAGAGCCTTTTAAAAAGCTTGTGAGAGAGGCTAAAAGTTATGAGGATATCCTTAAAGGCTTGGATGAATTGTTGGGCGAGATGGACCATCATGCCTTGGCAGCACGCTTGGCAAAGGTGCAAATGATTGCGCGGGGACTGGGGTATCATGGATGAGGAACTTTTTAAAACAGCACCCAAAGAGGTCACCCGTTATTTTGCCGCCAAAAATATTGTTCCAAGCTTTGATTGGCGGGATATAGCACCAGAAGAGCATGCCTTTTCCTTTACGGTAGCAAAATCGGTAGGTTATGACATTTTGGATGATTTTAAGCGAGCCGTTGGAGATGCCATAAAGCATCAAGTTCCTTTTCAAGATTTTCAAAAAAATTTAATGCCGATTTTACAGGAAAAGGGTTGGTGGGGGAAAAAGACCAGCATTGACCCGAAAACGGGTGAAAAGAGTGTGGTGCAATTGGGCAGTCCGCGGCGTTTAGAAACGGTCTATTGGGCGAATACCATGAGTGCCCATGCGGCAGGTGAATGGGAACGTACACAAAATAATAAAGAGTTTTTGCCTTATCTCACCTATGCTTTGTCGAGTTCAGAACATAAGCGTTTGGAACATGAAAGTTGGGTGGGGTTTACGGCACTTGTTGATGATCCCATTTGGGATTGGCTTTATCCGCCCAATGGCTGGCGGTGTAAATGCAGTGTGCGGCAGGTAAGCCGTTATGAGGCGGACAATTTAGGCTATGAAGAGGGGACAGCACCACCCCATGTGGAGGAGCGGGGTTGGCGCAATAAGCGAACGGGAAAAGTTGAGAAGATACCCGTAGGCATTGATCCTGGTTGGCATTTGAATCCTGGAAAACATCGTGCGCAAAATTTAAGCCGATTTTTAAGTGATAAAATTTCCCTAATGGGGGATAATGGCAAGCGTATTGCTATTGAAGATATTGTGGGCTCACCGCTTTTGGAAGCGATGTTTGAAGGACGTATGCCGCGTGGATTTATTCCCATAGCACCAATGATAAAAAAGGTACGTGATGTTTTTACAACAGAAAGTTCTCTTATTCGTTTATCTTCAGACAGTGTGAAACATATTTTGTTAGAGCATCAAGCGCGTGCTCTTCATTTGGAGGATTTTCGAGGCGCCATTCAAACCTTCATAAAACCTTATGGTATTATTAGACGCAAAGATGCACAGAGTGTTGTGTTTTTGGGTCAAAGTGGTGGGGCATGGTGGCGCTTTGCAGTCAAATGGGTGGCAAGCAAACAAGAATGGTGGCTTATCTCGATGCATAAAAAGAGCTTTCGCGAAATTCAACGTTTGTTACATGCGGCTGAAAAGAAGGATGAACGGTTGTTGTAGAGAACACCGTAAAGCTTTTTTGGCTTTGCAAAGAAGGAACTGGTGTGTGAGGAAAAATGAGAAGGCGTGGAGGGCGGTCAACTCCTCGCAGATCCGGCAAAGCCGTCCTGGCATAACTGGCTCACGCCTCGCGGGTAATCTAACAGTTTAAACGTTTAAAAGCAATCTTTTAAAAAAACGGCTTGGTTGGCTTTGCAAAGAAGAAACCGGTGTGTGAGGAAAAAAGAGAAGGCGTGGAGGGCGGTCAACTCCTCGCAGATCCGGCAAAGCCGTCCTGGTATAACTGGCTCACGCCTCGTGGATAAGATAACAGTGTAAATGTTCAAAAGCAATCTTTAAAAAAAACGGCTCTGTTGGCTTTGCAAAGAAGAAACCGGTGTGTGAGGAAAAATGAGAAGGCGTGGAGGGCGGTCAACTCCTCGCAGGTCCGGTAAAACCGTCCTGGCAAAACTGGCTCACACCTTACCTTCAATGATATAATGTTTTTAAACCAAAAAGCAATCTTTTAAAAAAACGGCTTGAGAGAGGGTTTTTTGTGTGGAGTGATAAATTGTACCTCCAAACTTATAATGGCGCTCTATCGCCTTTGAAGTGCCTTTGAAAACGATTTTATGGGATGGTTTGGCACGGGGGTTTTTCTCACAAGGAGAATAATAGAGAAAAAAGTGCTTTTAAAGTGCTTTTTTAAAGAAATGCTCTTTTGACTGACAGTGTCAGACTTATGGTGGGAGTAAGTTTCATGCATTGTATTGCCAATGACGATTGTAAAGCAATAGGCAATGTATGGAACAGGAATTTCACGAAGATCAAAAAGATGGGCATGCTGAAACATTTTATGCCGCGTTCATTGACCTTTGCCCAGACGTTTTATGCCAAGATATTTTATGCCAAGACGCCACCGTTAGCCAAGCGCCGGAATGGGTAGAGTTGTTGCCCAAAGCGCCCCATGTGAAGGCACGTGATGGGCGGGAATGGCATTATGACCCACAAAGGATTTTAAAGGCTTTTGCAGCCAATAAAGGACCGCTTGTGATTGATTATGAGCATGGGCAACATCACCGAGCGAGAAATGGTTTAGAAGCGCCGGCTAGTGGTTGGATTGAAGAACTCGCAGAACGGGATGGTGCGATTTGGGGGCGGGTTAACTGGACCGATATGGCAGCTAAAAAGATTATTGCCCGAGAGTATCGCTATCTTTCCCCTGAGTTTCGTCATTCTAAAAATGGTGAGATTTTAAGTTTGGCAGGGGCAGGGTTGGTGAACCGTCCTGCCCTTGTGATGACGGCTTTAAGCCGTGAAACCCCTTTAACACCCCCTTTGGTACCCCTTGTGGTGTCCCCAACAACCTTGACGGAGAAAATGATGGATTTAACAGCCATTGCCAGTGCTTTGGAGCTGGCAGAAGATGCAAAACCTGCAGAAATTTTAGCAACGCTTAAAGCACGCGAAAAAGAACGGGTGGAATTAAATACCCAATTAACAAAAGCGCGAGAAGATTTAGCACTTTTGCGGGAAGAGCAAAAAAAGGCGACGATTGAGAGTCTTTTAGACAAAGCGATTGAAGAGGGCAAGATTTTGCCTGCTGCACGTGAAGAATATTGTGCCCTTTGTAGCCTTGAAGGGGGCATGGAACATTTTAAAACTTTGGTTGAGAAGTTGCCGGCGCTTGCCTCAACAAGCCCTTTAGAAGTGTGTGCCTTGGTGCGAGAACATCAGCTTGCGCCAGAAGATATTGCGCTTGCGGCACGCCATTATCAACAAGAGCAGAAAGCACAAGGCTTCGACATCACCATTAGCCAAGCAGTTGATTATATTAGCGAGCAAAAGGAGCGCCAATCATGAGTACGACAATTTTGATGAAATCTTTTCGCGCTTTTGCAGAGATCTCACCTTATTGCATTGTTGCAGCGCGCGGTGATGGAATGGTGGCAACGGCTACTGGTAAGGGTGATAAATTATTAGGCACTGCAGGGTCTTGTGAAGCCAAGGCTGGTGAGATGATTGATGTTGGCCAATGTGGTTGGGGCGAAGTGGTTTGTGGAGGCAATGTTTCCTTTGGTGACTTTTTAACCTCTGACCTCAAGGGGCAGGCTATTAAGGCAGAAGCAGCAGATCGCACTATTGGCATTGCCATGAGTGATGGTTCTGCTGGTGATGTTATTTCTTTTAAAATTAATTAAGCGAGGCTTAAAATGAACAGACCTTTTCCCATTGATCCAACACTTACCGCGATTGCTATTGGGTATCGCAATCCAGCAGGTTCTCTTATTGGCGATAAAGTTTTGCCCCGTGTTGGTGTTTTAAGTGAAGTGTTTAAATATAGTGAATTTCCTCTAGCGGAAAATTTTACCGTTCCTGAACTTGAGGTTGGGCGAAAAGGGCGCCCGAATGTGGTGGAATTTTCTGCCTTTGAACGGGAAGCTAGTGTGAGAGATTACGGGCTTGATGACCTTATTCCCAATTCAGATATTGAAGCAGCAGCCCGCGCACGGGCAGAAAAGCGCTCTCGTTATAATCCCGAAAAGACCGCTGTAGAGGGACTTGCCAATTTGCTGGAATTGGGGCGTGAAGTGCGTGTAGCAGCTCTTGTGCAAAGAAGTGAAAATTACGCACCAGAGCGGGTGATGACCCTTAAGGGTGAAAATAAATTCAGTGATTATGAGAAATCTGATCCTTATGCCACTTTAGATGAGGCGAAGGACAAAGCCCTCGTCTATACGCCCAACACCATTGTGATGGGTAAAGTTGTTTGGTCAAAACTCAAACGTCATCCCAAAATCATTAAAGCCGTTAAGGGAGGTGACACTGCTGATGGTTTTGTCACCAAAGCGCAATTTGCTGATCTGATGGAAATACACCCTGATCGTTTACTCATTGGTGAATCGCAAGTGAATTTAGCTCGCAAAGGGCGTTCGGCACAATTGGCGCGCGTTTGGGGCAATAAGATCGCTTTGCTTTATATTGATCCCACCAAGCAACAGGCGGATGGTTCGGTCATCAGTTGGGGCTTTAGTGCCCAATTGGGTGAGCGTATCTCTGGGGTGATCTCTGATCCAGATATTGGTTTATCGGGTGGTAAACGGGTGCGTGTGGGTGAACGGGTGTGCGAATTGGTGGCAGCAAAAGATGCCGGTGTGTTGCTGCAAGATGTTGTTTAAGGAAAAGACTTAATGGCGTATGCAAGCAAAACATTGATTGAAGAGCTCTGGGGTGATGATTTCTTGAAAGACTTATGTGCTTTTGATGATGAGAATTCTGATCCAGTGCTTTTCGATCAAGCTATTGCCCTTGCTCTAAACCAAGCAAGTGGTGAGATTGATGTGCATCTCTCTCATCGCTACTGCGTCCCGATTGCTGGACAGCCGGCAGCTCTTGGCATGATTTGTGTCAATATTGCTGTTTATAATTTAGCCATACGCCATACGGCACTGACCACAACCATTGAAGATCGCTACAAACAGGCGGTTGATTTATTGAAACGCATTGCAGAAGGCAAAGCGGGTCTGGGGGTCGATGAACCTAAAATTATGAGTGAAGATGGACCGCTTCGTGATGGGGCTTTTTTCCATGCCAAACCGCGTTTGATGGGAAGATAACATGTCTGTTTCAACCCATATTGAGATTAAAGAGAGCGGGCTTGAAGCGGCTTTATCCTTTTTACAAAAGGGCGCTGATAGCTCGATGGGAACTTTATCACAAGGGGTTGGGCGCCTCATCCAAGAGAGCACAAGGCGGCGCATTCAAAGCGAAAAAACCTCCCCAAAAGGAGAGAAGTGGAAAAACAATTATGCCCGCACCTCCATTCTTTATGCCAGTGGGGCGCTTTCACGCTCCATTGATATGAAAGCCTCACCAGAACAGGTGATTGTGGGCTCTGGGTTGGTTTATGCGCGGATTCATCAATTGGGTGGGGCTATTTTCCCGAAAAATGGCAAAGCCCTTCGCTTCTTTCTTAAAAGCGGTAATGCACACCGCTTTGTGTGTGTTCCCCAAGTGACCATGCCAGCACGTGCCTATTTGGGGCTTTCAGAGCACAATAAAGTGGAAATTGTCAAAGCCGCAGAGGATTGGCTGGAAAGGGTCTTTTCATGAGACAAACGATCACACAAGCAGGGCGTATTAATCAGTTTCGTGAGGCGGTGATAAAGAGCCTTAAAGGCGCTTTGCCAGATGTGCGTGATTGCGGCTGTCAATTTGGGCGTTTTAATTTAGAAGAGCTTGAAACACAGATGCTTGTGGCGCCTGCTGTGCGTGTTGCAGTGTTAGAAAGTCGTTTAAATCCTATGCCTTCTGGACAGATGAGTGCTGATCTTCATTTAGGGGCATTTATTATCACCACGGGCAAAGAGCGGGATGTTTCCAGTTGGCTTTTGGCAGAAGCGATAGGGGTTTTATGCCATAGCGGACAATTGTGGGGGTTAACGCATTTGAGCGCCCCGCGGGAGGTGCAAATTGAACCTATTATTTCTGCGGCGATTAAGCAGCGTGGTGTATCGATTAGTGTGGTGGAATGGCACCAAGATTTGCATCAGTTGGGACAGGATATTTTTTGTGATGAAGGACAACTCAAAGGTGGTTTGATCTCATGTGATAATGAGGTGTTTTCATGAATGATGCGCATTTGTTGGGCGAGACTTTTCGGCAAATCATGAAGCGCCTTGATGCGCTTGAACGCTGTCTTGCCAACCAGCACATGATGGGGCGGGTGGCGCAAATAGATGGGCATAGGGTGCGGGTGAAGCTTTTCTCTAAAGGTGCCAATGGACAAGCGGTTTTATCGCCTTGGCTACAGGCGCAAGAAGCTGCTGGTGCTGTTTCAAGCAATATGCCTTTAAACATTGGTGATCCAGTGCGCTTGTTAAATCCCCATGGCGAAATTGGCTCTGCGTCTCTGGTTGTACGCGATAGTTATAGTGATGATGCACAAAATCCAGCACGCTCTTTCCAAGAGCTTGCGCTTTGTTATGCAGGGGGCGCTTTGCGTATGACTAAAGATGAACTTATTCTCTCCCATGGGGAAAACCAAATCCGTTTGAGCGCACAAGGGCTGGTGCTTTGTCATCAATCAACCCGTGTTGAATTAACGGACTGCGTGCAGATTCAAGCAGAAGATTTACAGCACAATCAAAAATCGGTTGGTGCAAGCCACAAACATGGTGGGGTCAAAATGGGTCCCTCCACAACCTCTAGCCCTCTTTAAAGGAGTTTTATGATGCGTGAGAAAACTTATGTTATTTTAACCAATGCCGATTTTGTTGCAGGTCAGCGTTCATCGGGGAAGGGTGAGGAAATTCGTTTAAGTGAAGAGGCAGCAAAATACCCTTTACTGCTGTCAGATTGCTGAAAAACCAGCACCTGTTGTTTCTGCCCCCCCAACGGTTTCTACCACAAAGACAACAAAGGGGGCTTAAAGCATGCGGTGCGGGATGAGCGAAAAGGATGGCTCTCTCTTATATGGCTTTGAGCATTGCCAACAATCCATTCATAAATGTTTAATGACACGGGTGGGAACACGGGTTTTGCGTCGCCATTATGGATGTGATGTTAAGGAGTTCCAAGATGCCAATGCTGATCCTGCAACGATTTTACGTCTTTATCAAGCCATTGCTTGCGCACTTGATGATCCAGAATGCGGAGAGCCTGGGTTTTCACTGCAGAGGATTGATTTGACCAAAGCAACGCGTGAGGGAACATTCCACTTTGTTTTAAGGGGCATTTTTTACCCCGATGGGCATTTGGGGGATTGGTCACACAAAGAGCCCATGAGCATCAATTTAGAGGTTGGTGATGACAGAGTTTGAACCTTTACCACTCCCACAACTCCCTCTGCCACAAATTATTGAAGAGCTTTCTGTTGAAGCCATTTTAGAGCAAAAGATCACGCGTTTGACTGAGCTTTTTGCGGCGCATCATATCCCTTATAATGTGGAAAAAACCGCTTATGATCCCGTGGTCATTCAATTGCAAGCGGCGGCTTATGAAGAGTTGCTATTGCGCCAGCGGATCAATGAAGTGGCACGGGATAATTTGCTCACATTTGCGCATGGCACAAGTTTAGATCATTTGGGGGATTTTCATGGGGTTACGCGCCTTTTGGATGAAGATGATGAGCGTTTGCGCCGCCGCATTCGTTTGAATAGACAAGGACATTCCACAGGGGGTACAGTGCCACGTTATCAATATTTTGCTCTCTCTAGTGATATCCATGTCAAAGATGCTTTTGTTTATCGTGAGGGTAAAAGCCCGCTTATTCATGTTGCGCTTTTTAGTGACGCCCGTTCAGGGGTGGCTGATGAGGCTTTAATTGCCAAGGTGCAAGCAGCCCTTGATTGCCCCCATGTTAAAATGACCAATGACCACATCTTTGTGAAAAGCGCAGTACAGCGGATGATCAATGTTTCTGCTGATTTTTGGTTGTTACCGGATGAAGGCGCCTTTGTTTTGGAAAGAGCGGAGCAGAATTTAAGAGCAGAATGGGCGCGTGCGCAAAGGCTTGGGCGTGATCTCTCAATAAGTTGGATATTAAGCCGCCTGATGGTTGAGGGCGTTCACCATGTGAACATAACGCATCCTTGTGAGGATATTTTGGTCGCACCGGATGAAGCGGTCGCACTAGGGGATATTGTTTTGTCAAAACGGGGGCGTGCTTATTGATGCTTTCTTCACTTTTGCCCCCAAATTCGAGCTTGTTTGAACGCTGTTTTGCCGAAGCAATGGCTCTTGACCCTCACGTTAAAACAGCACTCGAAGAAATACCCCGCGCGAAATTTATCACGCGTCCTCCTTCTTGGTTGCCCTTCTTAATTGACGAATATGGCTTACAAGAATTAAGCCCTTATTTCTCTAACCTTTATGATTTAATTGATCAGGGTCTTGCATGGCAAAATATTCGCGGCTCTATAGCTGCAATAGAGATAGGTTTGAGATGGTTAGAGATTTCTGCACGCTTTCAACCCGCCTGGACGGGGCGTGCATGGTGGAACTCCTTTCAACTCTACTTTGACCGGTTGCCTGAACGAAAAAGCCTTGAAGCTATTGAAGCAATCACAGATCTTTCCAAAAGTTTGCGCTCTGATTTTCGCCGTGGTGTTTATGGTTATGATGTGGGGGCCATGGAAGGCAATATGTCACGCCTTGATGAGTGCATGTTGGAGTATGAAAGCGGTGTTCGTTTAACAGCTGGGGGCACTTTGTTTTCCTTTGGGCGCACAACAGAGATAGAGTGCGTTCTCACAAGAGAAGAAGGCAGGCTTATTGGCAATTGGATAGATGATGGGGATGAAGAGTTAAGCTGGAACCAAATCGATTATCCATGGGACATGGCAAACTTTCCGTGGTGTTCGGTCAAAAAACATGAACGCGATATGCTCATGGCAGAATGGTTCCAAAACCGTCCCCTTTATTTGGCTTTAAGAGACGCTGAAAATACTCTGATTGGGTATCGCAGATGCTATGCTGTAGCGCCTGTCGAACAAGCTTTAGAGGGTATTTACAGCCATTGCGGAAACAGATTTAATCCCTCCCCAACAGGCACTCTGTTGTTTCTTGCTGCCCGCACAGATTTTGAAGATGTTGAGGACAAACAAGCCGCCTCTGTTTCCCTTCTCGTTCATGCCACTGTGGCAGAACAGACACCTCCTGGCAAGCTTTGGTGTGAGCCTGATGAACTCAATGGTGGTGTGGAGATACTCAAAACGCCCATTAATATTCCTTTGCGTGCCGATGTTCGCGAACAATTCAAGATTTTATTGAGGTTTTAATATGAAGCATGAAAGTGGTCTACCGTTTGCAATTGACAGATCTCGCGGCAAAGAGGAACAACAAAGCGTTGTCTTTTATGGCACGCGTCCCTTTATTCAAGCGGGTGAACTCAACGAGGTTCAAACCATTATAAGGGGACGCCATGACCG
>NZ_JAQISY010000032.1:0-13612 GCF_028618465.1 Bartonella sp. MM73XJBT
TTATTTGCTATGCATATTGGCAAAAACTTTCAAAAATGACATCATAATGTCAGTAGAGACTTGTATTCAGAGACCCTTTTTCTATGTGATGAAACGGAGACAGTCTTTCCCTCTGCTTCAACGAGGTTTTTATCAAATCTCTCTACAAGAGTTTCATCTTTTTTGTTTACTTTTTCATGTTCTGCCCCCGGATTTGATTTTATATATTCCCCAAGACGTGTTCTGCCTTGCGTGTGTTTATAAAAACTTGCTGGAAGATACTTATCCAACTTTTCAGAAGGGAGGGGAGCGTTTTCTTCACATAATACACCGCTTATATTATCTTGGTGTATTCTTGTTAATTTCTCAGATTCTCGATAAAGTTTTTTGGCAAGCGCTAAACTAAACATGCCACATTCAGAAGAACTGCGTTGAATGTCCATTTCTACCATAGAAAAATGACAATCAGGCAATTGCTGAGATTGAACAGCCATTTGCGTTCTTATTGCCAGCATCGCTGGGGTCATATTATTGAATGTTGTAGGTTCAAAAAATATCACCGATGTTTTGTCCTCAATGGTTCTATGGTCAATTACCGCGAAATGAATACCCCTATCTTTCATACTAATTATGAATCTAGAAGATTGAATCCCAGCATCGATTGTTTCTTTCAGTAAGGAAGCAAAGTCGTAAGATGTTTTCGCAAATTTAAGACACATTTCTGGATATTTACGATTTGCCTTCTCTACCAAAGCTGGCATCATTTTAAGATCTGTACTTGCGTAATCGGCTTTCATCCAACGACTATTAATGATAGCACTCTCTAAGTTTTCAATAATATTTCTTAACTCTTCTTGTTTTTCAACAGCGGTACTTTCTAAACTTTCCAGAGGACTTGCTAATGATTCATCTGCGCTTTTACCTGTTTGCGTTGCTGATGAATTATGGGGGGTGTCTTTTGAAGCTTGCGGTTTCATAATATTGACTCTCCATGCTTGTAAGCGGTTTTCAATATTATTTGCTCAATTCCGGCTTAATTATGTTTATTTATTGATTGTGTTTGATTTTTTCATCTTGAAAGGGAAGGTGATGAGGGCGTTTTTTTAAGTGGATAAATTTTTGTAAAAAGCTTTGCTGAAGTTGGAATGATAAGCTTTCTAGAATTGTGTATTCTCGTGTCCTCTCACATGCAAAATTGGTAAAAATGAGAAGTTGGCGTGTCTTGCAACTTTATCTTGATATGTTCAAACGAAAGTTTTTTTCCTGCTTTTTTCTTTACATTGTGTATGGAGGCGTTAGGAAGAGCAAACTTTTTATGAAAAAGGTGTTTACACTGTTTTTTCATGAAAATGATGTCATCTCCTTTGAAGGTTTGCTTTCTTGGCTGCTTTCTCCGTTTTTCTTTCCATAAATGTTTTGCTACTTTCTGCATGTGTAAAGTGATCTCCTTGTCTCTTGTAAAGGAAGAAAATTTCACCCAATGGCGGATGGTTTTTCTTACCGGAAATCTCTTGATCACTTTTGTAATGGACTGTGGGTTCCTATTGGCTCTCTCTTGCTCTGAATATTTCGTTCAAATTTATGCTTCATGATGGGAGAAGAGAGAGGATGCAATGGTGGCTGTGGCTGATGATGATTTGAAGTCCGCATAGCTGATATCGTGTACTCGCGTGTTAGGTTTGAGGTGACAGCGATTGGGGCGTTTCTTCTTCTTTGTTGAGAGAAAAAATGGAAATAAAAGAAAGGGGATATCCTCTTTCTCATATTCCTTCTCTTAATAGTCTTACAATCTTTATAATTTGAGATGGATTATCTATACCGTAAAATACCAGCATTTAGAGTTGTAATATAAGGCATATAACATTTTCCCATATGGAATAGTTTAGGGGGGATTTTGGGGGAGTGAGGCAATATTGAGGGCACTGCTTGCTTTAAGATTTGTGGTCTTGTTGGATTTTATTCAGTGAAGCATAGGAAGCGGTAAGAGCAATGTGCTCAATAAAAAACCGGATTTTTTAAGGAAAAAACTGGATTGTTCACGAATTTGTGGTGATAGAAATCTCAATTACTGTGAGGACGGGAAGAAAATCCACCATATTCTACAATATTATAGGGATGTAATTGTAAGAATAAAGATATAAAAAACCTCTCCCCGCACATGTCATTAAATACCATTTTTCCTCTCTTGTCAAGAGAAAAAGTGGAATCAGATATTTTTATTTTAGTAAATCCGCTGATTATGGCGCAAATTTTATCGTTCCAATCGGAAAGTATTTTTCAAATATCGCACAAACGCTTTGTTCTCTTTGGGAGGAGGAAAAGATGCATTTGCCAAAGTTGGTGATGTGGCAGGTGGTGTGGGAGGTGGTGTGGGAGGTGGTGTGGGAGGTGGTGTGGTAGGTGGTGTGGTAGGTGGTGTGGAAAGTGATGTGGGAGGTGGTGTGGTAGGTGGTGTGGCAGGTGGTGTGGTAGGTGGTGTGGCAGGTGGTGTGGTAGGTGGTGTGGCAGGTGGTGTGGGAGGTGGTGTGGCGGGTGGTGTGGTAGGTGGTGTGGTGCGTGCTTATATAGGATCTATCAAATCTTTGGCCAAAGTAGTGGGCATGCTGAAAATAAATGCTTTTTGGGGATAAAAAGTCTGACTTTGCCAAGATGCAACCATAAGATTGGTTGTACCTGGTAATGGGATTTTGAGGTGGTGGGTGGCGGGTGTTGATGGTTTGTACTTGATCTTTTTCGTATAAAGTTCTCTATCAAAAAGCCTCACACAAGGTAAGGCATAATTGATATGCTAAAAATGATTTTTTGTCCCGCCTGCCAAGAATAAACGGGATGTAAAATTACACCATAAGGCGGCGGGCTTACAAAAATAAGTGTTCATGTTGGTGGCGTTTGTGGGGATTAGCGTTGGTGATTGGCGCTGATGGTTTGTATTGACGGTTTGTGCTGGTGTCTGGTTGTTTGCTTTTGGTGCTGGTTGGCACTGTTCTTGGCGGGTTTAGTGGCGCGGCTTTTGATGAGAGCGTTTTACATTCTTTACACTTTGATTGTGTCATCTTAATTTCCCAGATTCACGATAAAGTTTTTTGGCAAGCGCTCAACTAAACATTCCACATTCAGAAGAACTGCGTTGAATATCCATTTCTGCCATGGAAAAACGACAATCAGGCAATTGGCAATCTTGAATGGCTTGTTCTGTTCTCAATCCTCACATGGCTGCACTCTTATGCTGAAATGCTGTCGATTCAGAGAATATCAAAGATGTCTTGTTCTCGATGGTTCTGTGATCGAGTACCGCAAAATGGATTCTGCTGCTTCCTGAGTTTACTCTGTGCCTGGACGCGTGAATTCCAGCATCAGTCGTTTCTTTTAGTGAGAGGGAAAGGTGTTCTGGAGTCATCGCAAGTTTAAGATGCATTTGTGGATATTTGCGATTTGTCTGCTCTTTTTCAGGTTGTTATTTTGTGAAGCAGAGCGTGTTATGCTCTCTCTCTATAGGGCATCTTGTGGCAATATTTTTGCTGTTGTGCTTTTGTGAGAGGCTCATTCTTTAAGTCACAAAGAAAGAGGGAATAAGCTTAACCTGCAAAATATTGATGGAGCACATCAAGAATCATCCGTAAGGAACAAACAAGAGAGGAAAGCGGTTGATCCTCGACAACAAGATATTGTAGTGCAGCATGAAAGTGATGTTGGCGATGTAGATGTTGTGCTTCCTTAATCACTTCTTGCATCTTCTCATAGTGGTTGGTTGCTCTTTCTATCCATTGTTTTTGTGCTTTTTCATCGGAAGTGTGGGAAAAATCATCATAATAGCCATTTGGTAAACCTTTTGCACATAAATAGTCATTTCTGATTTGCAGATACTGTTGCGCAGTATCATATTGCTCTTTACTGATGCCTAAGGCATCCTGTTTAGAGCCAAGTAAACAAAGTCGTCCAATATAGCTAGCAACCAGCGGATTTTTTGCTTCTTCTATGGTCAAACCAAAGTGTTTTGCACGCATTTCAATGGTCTGTTGAGGAGAAGGAGAACGGGGGGTTTTAGCGCGTGAAATACGCCCATTGGGTTCTCTTAATTTTCCTGTTATCCTCGGTCTACCGCGTTTTTTAGCTATTTTCATGAACATACCATTTGAATTAAAAAACTGTCTGTTTAAGAATCATAACAGTGCAAAAAGCTCGGGGGGTGAATGTGCATAGGGATGGAAGCACATAGGGGGAAAAGAATGATGGCTGCTGATAAAAAACAGACGTTATAAAATTGTCTTTTCTCCCTCAAATGAAAGTGTCTTTAGAAATGGCAAAAACGTTTGTTATCAGTTGTTCACTATCCTTTATCTTATCATTTATAGTCACATATTTTAGTTTCTACAGAGATTTTTGACTCCTGTAGGGAAAAATCATTTTTGCCAAATACCATCCCCAAAAACACAATATTTTTATGAGAAATGGGATTGTGTGTTTTGATGAGATGTTTTATTGCTCATTCTGTTTGAGACAGTTCTATAGAAGTTTGCAAGCTTCTCTCTAGTGGGTACCGTTTTTCTGCTCGTTTTTTTCTGAGGTACAAAACGAAGAAGCTTGATGCGTATTATGTTGTGAAGCATAGTTTATCCACTTTAAAGGATAAAGTTATCTTGTGTTGAATAGTTTATCCCTATTTATAATATCACAACAGGGCTGATATTTTCAAGTAAATATTGATAATATATTGATAATGCATAGGAATAACCAAATATCGGTTCAGACGAATTGAGAGGGGCGTTTTTTTTATCCATCTTGATTTTTATAAATATCCTTTATAGTGGAAATCACTGCTTCATTTTTGCGGTTCTATAAAAGAGATTTGACCATGAGACTATTCTAAAATGATGGGGTGTTTTCTGTTTGTTTTCGTTGTGGTTTCCTTTCGGTTGTTTTTGAGCGGAGCTGTTTTTTTATGGGCGAATATTGGTCTAAAAAGGCGTGGGTGTTGCCTATTTGAAACAGCTTTGCTTCATGTTAAATGGAAGCTTGAAAAGGGGCTTGATTTTTTTTTTTGAGACTGATATAGACGTTTTTAATGCATAAAGCGATCAAATGCCTTCATCTGTGTGTTGGTTCATCGAAACACACAGATCTGTCATATTTTTAGCCATGCTTTTGGATTTTGCAAAAGAGAGACATCCAGTTGGTGTGGAAGTTTTTTGTTGTCCATGTTGATGCGTGGGAAAAATGGTGAGAGTGCTCTAAGCAGATGCCTCAAGGGAGGTGGTTGGTAAAAAAAGAAAGTGGGGGACTGTCAGCATGACAATCAATCAACAACACAACAAGCCACAGCAGGAATCTTTTCAAGCGCAAGGGAATGCACAGACTGCGTCACATGCAACCTTCGCTAAAGGATCAAAACTTTTTGCTTTCAAAGAAGCTATGATGCTTTCCATGAGAGATTATAAAATAATCTTCTGTATCGCTATAGTTCTGTTGCTCTTAGGCGCTTTGCGTATCCATTATCTACCAGGGTTTTTCTTCGGATTATTGTTTGGCGGAATTTACGGTGGGGAAAATAGCTTTTTTGAATATATCCTTTTTCTGCCAATTTTCCTCTGGGGATTGTCGGTGATTTTCTTACCTGTCGTTTTGGTGTTACATTACATATTGAATCGTAAATTGAAAAATATGTTTGAGAAACTGGAACAAAAAGCATCTCAACAGCAAAAAAAATCAAGCGCTGCATAAAAATAGGGGTAAAAAATGTTTCTTATTACAAAATTATTAGGTATTCTCGCGTTTTTTGGTCTTATCATCATTGCTGTGTTAAACAGTATGCTTATTGTTGGAATTTATTACTTTTTTGTCAAACGGGTGAGATTGTATCTTAACATGGAAAAGGAACTGAACGAGAGGCGTTAAAGGGGGATCAGGACTTTTATTAAGTGGTGAAAAGAAAAAGAAGCAAAAAGCAACATTTGATAAAAAATTGTTGCTTCTTTCTTGCAAATACCCCATTTTTTCAATGAGTTTCGGTTAGCTTAGTTGTTTTCGGTTAGCTTAGTTGTTTTCGGTTAGCTTAGTTGTTTTCGGTTAGCTTAGTTGTTTTCGGTTAGCTTAGTTGTTTTCGGTTAGCTTAGTTGTTTTCGGTTAGCTTAGTTGTTTTCGGTTAGCTTAGTTGTTTTCGGTTAGCTTAGTTGTTTTCGGTTAGCTTAGTTGTTTTCGGTTAGCTTAGTTGTTTTAAAAGAAGCTGGTTGGTGCTAAAGGAAAAATTGTATCATCAAATTTTTTATGATGTTGGTGCAGTTTCTTGCGTGCTGTGTGTTTCTATTGGCGTGGACAGCCGTTTTGACATTCATTCTTATGAGATTTAAGGCAGTAAAAATGGCCAAGTTGCATGTGTCTCAAAGCAAAAAAGCATTTTAGCAAATGTGAAGAGCATGATATTGCTGTTCTTATTATGCGGGCGAACCTCTATCAGTCTATGTTCATTGCTTCTCTTCTTTGGGGCACCATTTGGGTTTGTTGAAAAAATATTCCGTCCTTGAAAAATGATCCCTTGAAAAATCATCTGACACCAAAATAAAATAATCTCTCAAATAACGAAGTGTACAAAACACTCTCTTTTACAGGGTAATGTTTCTCAAAGGCATGAGAGCGCTGTTTGTCTAAAAAGTTTGTCTCAAAAGAGTTCAGCGTTTGGTCTCTGGAATGGGAGAGGGAAAATAATGGATCATTTTTCCTTCTCTTTGTTGTGCTTTGCCCATTGGAGATGCACGTGGATATTATATTGTTTTTGCTCTTTGTTTCTTCTTGTGTGCGAGGCTGTTATCAAAAGGGGTTAAAGGCCTTTTGGCAAGGAGAAACTGAAAAGTATGTTCCACAGAGAGAGCTTGCGAAATCTTGCGAAAAGCTTTAAATGAATGCCTCATATTGATGCGTGCTATCAAACATTTAAGGAGTGGGGGTATGCGTATAGATAAATCGCAAGATGAGCAACAACAGGTGTTTGTTCGCAGTGATACGGCTGTTGTCTCACAGGGGAGGGTTGATCAGAAATCAAAGCTTTTTTCTTGCAAAAAAACCTCTGTTCTGTCAATAAAAGATTACCTCATCATCGGCGCTCTGTCTCTCATAGTGGTGGTTGTTATATACAACAATTTTATGAAATGCTTTCATGGATTGTCTGAAGAACAGTTCACGGCAATGATTCAGAAAAATTTTCATGGGACGTTTCTGGAAAATCTGAAAGATTTATTCTTGGGACAAATTTCATGGGATGGAATCTATATGCAAGAATTGTGGAGTAGAGCTGGGTGGGAGAGTGTTTGGGCTTTTATCTGTCTTATTCCGCAAATGCTTTTTGGAATTGCTCAAATCCTCTTTCCTATCATTTTTGTCTTCCATTTCATGTTGAAGGGTGAATTGCAAGAAATGGTCCAGCAAGTGGAGAAATCGTCCGAAGAGTGTGATCCGGTTACTTCATAAAATAAGTAGGGAGAAAAATGTGACTTTTTTGTCAGCAGGTACAGCAATATTGACCATTTTATCCATGATGGTGGTCTATAGCATGATAAGTGTTTTTGCCATTATTGCCATTGTCGTGTTTTATTACTCTTTTTTTAAGCGTAGTGAAGTGCTTGCCAAGTCGCGTGAGAAACTAGAAATCTTCGAAGTACGTGAGGTACTTTGTCATGAGAGGGGAGAAGAGGAGCCAGTCTTTGATAGAGAAGCTTATCTCGCCTCGTTTAAAGAAGCCATGATGTTTTCAAAAAAAGATTATAAAAGAATCTTCAAATTCTCTTTTATCGTCCTTTTTATCCTCGTTATGCCTTTTCTCGTTTCATGTTTTATGGTGATAGCAGAGGTGACAACAAATGGCGTTCCTATACAAAAATTGATGGACAGTGGTGATTGGTCGTTTACTTTTTTTATGGTCAATGGTGTGTTTCTCTATATCATTTTTGTGTTTGTTGCGTTTTCCTTCCCAATCTTTTTGCTCCTTCATGCCAGACTCCATCTGAGAGTAAAAAAGATGATCAAGATCGTGAACAATTTTACTTAAAACAGAAATGCAATCAGTAGAATGTGAGAGGGAAAAGTGCTGTTTTTTATCAAATATTGTAGTCTGCTAGGGCGTATCATGTTGGCTTCTATGCTCTGTATGGTGATCATCGGGCTTCATTATTTTTTCATCAAGCGGGCAAGGCTGTATTTTCATATGCTGAAAGAGCTGAAAAATAGCCATCTTGCTGATAAAGGGCACGTGGTAGAACAAAACTGTGATACAGACATGCATTCTTTTGCGTTTAAAGAATCTCTGTTTCTTTGGCCAAAAGAATGTAAAAGACTCTTCTTTCTCTCCCTTAGCATCGCTTTGTTCTATGCTGTCTTCTCGACAGTAAAGTTGGCAGGTTGGAGGAGTGATGTGAGTGCTGTTTTCACTGTGCTGTTCAATTTTCTATCGGTTTGTTTTCTTGCCTTGGCACCTCTCATTGGGGTATTATGCATAAAGTTGACGGGTAAATTGAGGAAAATGATGCAGCAGTTGGAAGAAAAAATTGTACAACAAGATGCACCTCTTATACCAGATAGGCATGGGGAGAAAAATGATGGGTAGTTTTATAACATTAACAGCTCTCTCTTTTTTGTCTTCGACAATCATAGGCATTTTAGTGACTATGCCGGTTTTGGTCATTTATTACGTATTTATGAAGCGGGCAAGGCTGTATTACAAAGTGAAAAAACAACTCAAAGCGCTTCAAGAACGCAATAGAGAACTTGGAAGAATAGCAAAACAAGACCCGAAAGATGAAACAGAATTCAGTGTTTGATAAAGGCACTTTTGTTTCATTATTTCAAAAAGCCTCGTAAAAAACTTGACCTAAGACAAAGCTTCTCTCTTTTCACGGTTATGCTGACGACTTTCGTTGTGATACGCTGGCAGAGTATGGGGGAATAAGATTTCCTCTTTCTTTTGAAAACTGCTGGTGTGGATTGTTGGCTATGCTGTTTCTTTTCTTATTGAATATTTGGCTGTGTTGGGAGAAGTGAGGGGCGTTTTGTGAAAGAGTGAATGGGGTGTTTTACTGCTGATTTTGTGTTTGCTATGGGTTTTGTTTTTTTGAGCACTTTTTATGAGAGGTTTGAAAAAATCATGTAACAATGGAAAAAAGAAAGCCAGTGGAAAAATGAAGTTCATCACAGATTGTGAGAGAGGAGGGGTGAGAGTAATCGGGGAGGAGTGACGTATTAAGTCTTTTCCCTGTGTGCGGATATTGTTCGTTGGTTTTTGTTGTTGGCTGTATGTTTTAAAAGTAATGCGTTGTGGGGCGGGGAGTAGTCTGTTTTGTACGGGGAGACGAAAGTAAAAAGCGTGTAGAAAACGATAGAGCGTTTTTTCAGACATGGGAGAGAAGGTTTGATTGTCATCCATAAGAGTGTGTGTATATCGGTTCTTATGGCGCGCGCATTCTATGGGAGTGTTTTCTTGAGGTGTTTGTCGATAAAAGAGCCAGCAATTGGAAAATCATCTAGAAAGATCTTAACGGGAGAGAGAAAATGAGAAGATTTTTGAGAAAACAGTACGAAGCGCTTTATGAAAGCTGTGATGAAGATGTTCTGTTAATCTTCTTTTTGTTTTAAAACGGAGTGTTTTGCAGAATTATGGCTGTCAATACGCATGTTAATCGGGGAGGGGTGTTTTAGTCCTTTCTTCGGCGATGGGTATTTTTCGTTGGTTTTGCTGTTGGATGTATGTTTTGAAAGTATGCGTTGTGGGGCAGGGAATAGTCTGTTTTGTACGGGGAGATGAAAGTAAAAAGCGTGGAGAAAACGATAGAGCGTTTTTTCAGACATGGGAGAGAAGGTTTGGTTGTCATCCATAAGGGTGTGTGCATAGTGGTTTCGTGTCACGGCGCCGCTTGTTGGTGGTATAACGGTAAATCCATTGAGCACCACCACTTTCCGCTTATGAAGGAGCAAGTCGGCACCATCATTTATTTTGTCAGCTCCCAATGCTGCAACAGTCCTTGCTACCTGAGACGATTCATAAGAGGCATTTTTAGTTTTTTCGTACCACATTTGTATTCACATGCTCATGCCACTTGTGGTGTGCAAGCGAGAGATTTTGATTGCTTCAACATGGGAAAGGATTGAAATAAGAAAATCTTATGGTATTTTTGACTTTTATTCTATATGCAAAAAATGAATTATGATTATAAATCAATGTATTGACTATCTGATACACGCATCCTATGGGGGTGTTTTCTTGAGGTGTTTGTTGAGAAAAGAGCTGGCAATTAGAAAGCCCTTTGATCAGGTCACAACATCATCTCTACAAGGTTATTGTTAGGGAATTCATATACAAGACAGCAAAACAGGCAAGAGACTATAGCTCTTATCATACAGAATATTTCTCTGATCGTCCTCCTCTTTGCAAATGCCTCTTTATCCAAAGTTTCTGATCTTGTTGCTTCCTTTGGGAAAAATGGTGGCTAGCGTGGTTATGGGGTAGGTGATGTTTCTCCTGCTCGTTTTGTTTTGGGCTTGTTTTCTGATCTTTTTATTTCTTGTTACGCTTTTGTACATTCTACATTTGCAGTTTTTATATTCTGCATTTGTCTATTCTATAGGGGCTTTCACTGAAAAAAATTTCCACGAGCAAGAAGCAAACAAATCAAAGGGATGGTGAGGTATTGGTTTTGTTGATGGGAGAGGTGTGCTTATTGTATCGCTTCTGCCAATCTTTGCTCTGTCGTTTTTATCAACGGGATGAAATTTTCTCTTTGTGGAGAGAAAGAACAAAAAGCGTGCTGATAAGAGCATGAGAGAGCTTGCACAATTGTAAAAAAAGCTTTAAATGAATCTCTCACGTTAGTGTGTGTTGTCAGATAATGAAAAAGTGTGGGGGTGTTTTTATGACCATAGACAAACCACAACACGGGTCTCTTGCCAGTGAGGTAGCTGTTGTGTCTGGGGGTGCTATTGATAAAGCATCGAAGCTTTTTTCTTTCAAAAAAGCCTTGGCTCTTTCAACTAAAGACTATGTTGTCATCTGTTGTTTGGCTGTTCTCTTATTGGGGGGTGTTGTCGCTATTACGTATATAAAACCTTTGGAATATTTTCATGTGCTCTCTAGGGAAAAGCTCATGGCAATGGTTCAGGAAAATCTTCACAAAACACCTTTAGAATTTTTTAAAGATTTAATCTTGCCCTCATTTTCTTCGAGTGAAATGGCTATACAAGAATTGTGGCATGCCGCTGGATGGAATGGCGTTTGGGCATTTATATGTTTTATTCCGCAAGAGATTTTTGGAATTACTACAACACTCTTTCCTGTTATTCTTGTCTTCCATTTTCTCTTGGATCGTGAGTTAAAAGAAATGATCCAGCAATGAGAAAAATCGCAAAAGTAGTGCGATTCAATGGCTTTATAGAACAAGAGAGGAAAAAATGAATTTTTTGGTGATATTGTTCGTAGTATTAACTGCTGGGTCAATGATTGTCATATATAGTGTGATTACTGTTTGTAGTACTATGGCAATTGTTGCAATTTATTACTCCTTTATTAAGCGTATTAAGCGTGCAAGAAAGTTGTCTCAGACTTTTGAGGAACAAATTTTTGAGAAACTAAAAAAGAATGCCACAGAGCATTTGAGTGGTGATGGGAGCAAAATAAAGGAGAAGAGACCAGCATTTAACACAAAAGCTTATCTCTCTTCTTTTCAAGAATCTTTGATGCTTTCAAAAAAGGACTATAAGAGAATATTTATTTTTTCTCTTATTGTATTTGTCTTCATATTCCTGCCTTTCGCATTTTCACTAGTCATCGAAGGAGCAAAGTTTGCACAAGGATTTGCACAAGGAATGGACATAAAACAAATAGTGAATATGAGTTCTGGATTATTTCGTTTTTATATCATAATGGCTGTGTTAGTGTTTTTAGCCACGGCATTGGTTGCTTTCTCTTTACCAGTGATTTTAATCTTCTACGGTATAGTTAATCAGAAAGTGAAAAAGAATATGAAAAGGTTAGAAAAGCTTGCCTAAGTGTCACTCAATCGATAAGTACACAAAATGTAAGAGGGGAAAAAAGTGCTTCTTTTTATAGGATATTGGGGTCTGCTAGGACTCATCATCATAGGCATTGTCATATTTATGGTTTTGATTGGGCTTCATTATTTTTTCATAAAGCGGGCAAAATTATACTTTCATATGCTTGAAAAACTGAAAAAGAATGCGGGACATCTTGCGCCTTTTCAACAGCGGGGAACGATAGAAAAAAATGCAGCGCTTGATACGAAAACCCGCCTTCTTTCTTTCAAACAATCCATGTTGCTTTGGCCAAAAGAGTTTAAAATAATATGTATCCTCTCTCTCCTCATGGTGCTTTTAAGAGCTGCACTCTTAGCAGGTTGGAAGGGTGATGTAAGTGGCGTTATAATTCTTCTGTTAAGTTGTCTATCGGAAGCTTTTCTGTTCTTGGCGCCGATCGTTGGATTGCTATGCCTCAAATTGACGGGTAAATTGAGAAAAACAATCCAGCAATGGGAAGAAGAAATCGTACAACAAGATAAAAGAATTAGCATGCAAAATGCGCTTGGAGGCAAAAATGACTAGTAGTTTTGCAACATTCTTGGTTCTCTCTTTTTTGTCTTCAACAATAACCGGCTTTTTAGTTATTGTGCCAGTTTTGGTTCTTTATTATCTGTTTATAAAGCGGGCATGGCTGTATTGCAAAGTAAAAAAAATGAGAAGAGAGAACAACACGACATAGCGTTTTTTCAGACATGGGAGAGAGGGCGAAGGTTTGGTCGTCATCCATAGTGGCGTATGCATTTCCCTTTATCACGGTTCTCATCTTTCTAATGGTTTTCAGGGGGCGCGCGCATCCTATGGGGGTGTTTTCTTGAGGTGTTTGTCGATAAAAGAGCTGGCAATTAGAAAGCCCTTTGATCAGGTCACAACATCATCTCTACAAGGTTATTGTTAGGGAATTCATATACAAGACAGCAAAACAGGCAAGAGACTATAGCTCTTATCATACAGAATATTTCTCTGATCGTCCTCCTCTTTGCAAATGCCTCTTTATCCAAAGTTTCTGATCTTGTTGCTTCCTTTGGGAAAAATGGTGGCTAGCGTGGTTATGGGGTAGGTGATGTTTCTCCTGCTCGTTTTGTTTTGGGCTTGTTTTCTGATCTTTTTATTTCTTGTTACGCTTTTGTACATTCTACATTTGCAGTTTTTATATTCTGCATTTGTCTATTCTATAGGGGCTTTCACTGAAAAAAATTTCCACGAGCAAGAAGCAAACAAATCAAAGGGATGGTGAGGTATTGGTTTTGTTGATGGGAGAGGTGTGCTTATTGTATCGCTTCTGCCAATCTTTGCTCTGTCGTTTTTATCAACGGGATGAAATTTTCTCTTTGTGGAGAGAAAGAACAAAAAGCGTGCTGATAAGAGCATGAGAGAGCTTGCACAATTGTAAAAAAAGCTTTAAATGAATCTCTCACGTTAGTGTGTGTTGTCAGATAATGAAAAAGTGTGGGGGTGTTTTTATGACCATAGACAAACCACAACACGGGTCTCTTGCCAGTGAGGTAGCTGTTGTGTCTGGGGGTGCTATTGATAAAGCATCGAAGCTTTTTTCTTTCAAAAAAGC
>NZ_JAQISY010000033.1:0-11409 GCF_028618465.1 Bartonella sp. MM73XJBT
AATCAAGAGAAGATTGTTGAATATCAGCAACGTCATAAATATAGGTCCCTAAACTTAAAGGTACTTGAGCAGGATGAAAAGGTTCGACGGGTAAGAGAGCATTCTCAATCGGTTTTAATTCCCCCCACCCATTTTGTTGCAAGGCTTGTTCATAAGGAATGGCTTTTAAACAAGCATTATCGTTATCATTGACGGGGGTATTTTCATTGTTGTTTTGTAAATTACACTCTTTCATAGTTCCCTCTTTTGAGAAAGTAATACATTATTAAAATCGGTTCCTTTTGGAGCTTGTATGATAAAGACCTCAAAGCCTTGGCTATAAGCACGCTTTGCAAGGGTGAAACCTGCTTTACGACCCGCATCATCGCCGTCCATTGCAATTGTCAGACGTCCTTTTATCGGGGGTAAATTCACACGCATCATGCCACTGGTAGAAAGAGAAGCCCATAAATTCACGGGCTCTGATAACAAACCAGACAGCAGAGACAGACCCGTTTCAATGCCCTCACAAATAACCAGATGTTTTGGATTGTCTTGGCTTAAATGCACAGCACCGCCCATAACAGAACCCAACATGGCTTTTGCTGGTCTCTGATCTGTTTTGCAGCCATTGGCTTTTAAAAAGGTTCTATGAATGGCAAAGGAACCAGCGCCCTTAACAAGCGCCACCAACGCGGGCAGTGTCATTCCTAAGGGGTGTGGACATTTGTCGTGAAAACGTAAATCAGAAGGCAATTCACAAGTAATCCCCCGATTGCGTAAATAGGTTTCTGCTAAAGTATCTTTGATCGGTTGGCTTTGTTGCCAAATTGCTTTTGCTCTCTCTGCTTTCTGTTTTGCTCGTTTGAGATCAGCACAAAACTGTTTTGAGAAAGAGAGCGTGTGATCATAAGCTTTATCAACAAAGGCTTGTTTCCCCAGCAAGCCAATTCTTCTAAGCGCTTGTATGATCTCTCTAAAAGAGCAGCCCGCATAACAAGTGAGTAAGAGACGCCCATCATGTCCATTGGCAAGGGATAAGCTAGGCAATTGATCATCATGGGCTGGACAACGGGCACTTCCATAATGCCCATACCAAACCCCACGCAAGGCATTTGTGATGCCCTGAGCATTCGTAAAAGAAAACATGTTTTTTTATCCTATGAATATTGCACCATAGGACGGATTGTGCTAACTCTAGGGTGATGAGTTTGAGAAAGCCTTGTCCGTCCTTACGTGACAAGGTTTTTTTTATGCGACGTCGTTATAACGTTGCTGTTTCGCTTGCTCTATGACATTGATCAGATCCGATTGTAACCAACGGGATAAAAAGCCAAACTTTAAAGGTTTTGGTAGAGAGCCATTGGTCACATGACGGCGGAATGTTGAAACACTCATATGAAGCAATTTTGCACTTTCGCGGTCAGTTAAAAGAATATCGTTTTCTGTCATTATAATTTCCTTTCAAGAGTAAAAAATGGGAACAAATCATAAGCATTTATTAACCATATTTTTGAATCACTGGAAAGGTATTTAGTCTATAGAAAACAGTGTTTTATTATACATTTTCTGATGTGATAATTTATGAGTCTCATTGAGAAAGAATGAGAGAAGAGAGAGCTAAAGTTATCCACAGAAATGGGGTAAATGACCCCATATCTTAAGATTGACCTGTGACATAAGCCGCCCATTTATCCATATAGACACGGCGCTGTTCTAAATAATCAGTCCGACGATAGGCACGCTCTACTTTACCACCCACTGTATGAGCTAGAATGGTTTCAGCGACCTCATAGGGGGCATCAGTTGTTTCAGCAAGCCAATCACGTAAACTAGAACGAAATCCATGGGGACGTGCTTCAAGTCCAATCTGTTGCATATATTGTGACATACAATTCTCACCAAGAGGACCTCGACCAGTTGCAGAAAAGAAAAAATCATTGCGAGAAAGCGAGCGCGCTTGTTTTAGAATGTCTAATGCCTCTGTAGATAAAGGCACACGAAACTCTTTTGTCGTATCACGCTTTCCTTTCATATTTTCAGCAGGAATTGTCCAGACATCATCTTCAATTTGATCTTTATGGATATAACGTAAAGGACGTGTACGAACCCCTGTAAGGATAAGCAAGCGCAAAGCTAAATGTGTCATTGTTATCGTTTTACTGAGTGTCTGATAAAAGGCAGGAACATCTTTCCAATCCATGGCTGGTATATTTTGTGTTTTATGGAGTTGTTTCCCTAAGAGAGCGCGTGCTTTTTCTGTTGCTTGTAAATCAACATCCAACCCTAATGCAGCCGCATGTTTGAGACAAATATTAAGACGATTCAGTGCTTTCTCTGCTGTTGAAGCTTTTGTATGCCAAATGGGAGCGAGGGTATTGCGTATCTCTGTTTGCGTAATCTCAGAAACCGGCAGACAGCCTAATTTAGGGAGAATATGAAGCCGTAAAGGTAAAAACCAGTCTCCAGCCTTACCATCATCTTTTAATTCAGCTTTACGACTTTCAAAAGCATCCATGGCAATATCTTTTAAATAATGAAGATTGCTTATTGCCTCACGCTTTTGTTTATCGCGTTCTTGAATAGGGTCACGACCCTCATGCAAAACAGAACGCCATTGATTTGCTAATTCACGAGCTTTTTTTAAAGAGACATGTCTTAAAGCACCCAAGCCCATTTCGCGACGACGTCCGTGAATGGTATAACGATAAAGCCATTGAGCACCACCATCTTTACGCTTATGGAGTAACAAGCCGGCACCATCATTATATTTGCCAGCCCCCAATGTTGCGACAGACCTTGCATTAAGACGGTTCATAAGGACCATTTTTACTCCTTTCTTATACAGTTTTTACCCACACACCAGCCCCGCTTTTGACGTGCAAGCAAGTGATATTAATTGATTCAATCTGAGAGGGTTTAGAATGAGAAAACCTTACTATATTCGGGTCTTTAATTCAACATGCAGAACAGTAAATTATATATATAAATCAATGTGTTGCTAGCACCCGGAATACCAACGCGAGGGCGCTCGCAACCGGTGGGAGGGAAAACGCAAGGTAAAAATCTTTATAACGACAAATTCATTGATAAATTCGTTGGCAAAAAAATTCGCTTCAGACGAAACATGCTGAAAATGTCTCAAAAACAATTAGGACAGTCGCTTAGGTGTTACTTTTCAACAAATTCAAAAATATGAAAAAGGCATAAATCCTGTAGGTGCAGGACGCTTGCAAGAAATTGCCGATATACTGGAAGTACCTGTTTCTTTCTTTTATGCTGATATCGCAACAAAAGAAAAAACTACAAATCCCCATGATGACAGAATATCGAGCAAAGCGGAATCTCTGCTTTTAAAAAATTTCAGAATGCTTACCCGCAAAAAACAAAGAGCAATCTTGCAATTAATTTCTCATGAAGAAAACAGCAGCTTATTTTCATAAATTACACTGAAATTTTCTTAAATAAAAAGCTTTATAACAGGAGAGCTGATTTGAATACCATAATCAAAAAACAGTCACGACAAAAAACGCCTGTTGCCTTCATAGTATAGCAAATTGATTGATCATGATCATTTATTATCATGCATATTGAATGCTCTCCCGAAGATCGTAAGATACTCTTATTTTAAACCCTCCCCATTAAATCAGCAAAAACTATCCGCTTGCACGTCACAGGCATAGCTTGTGTGTGAGTAAAAACTGTATAAAAAGTGCCTCTTATAAACACTTTTAAATACAAGAGCTTTCACCCCATTGAGAACTGGTAAAAGGAATAATGATACCAGCTTGCTTCTTCACAAGCGCACAGATGGGAGTACATAATGGCTTTATACCATTCATGATAGCCGTCGTGAAATGAGCATAAGTGTCTTAAGAAAGATCTCTTTAAAACAAGGGTGTCAATATGCAACACAATGGTATTCTATTCTTCACGACAAACATGCCCCCATGAGAACCTATCTATACAATAAATACTTAAACCAAATGAAATATAAAAAACTCTACCAACGCAATGCACGGATCAATTGTCAAAACATTCAACTTCTCACGAAAACAATGCATATAAAAATGAAGAATTCACGAGATGAGAAGACTGTAAAAAATACTGATACAACTTAGTATCAGTATTTGATTTTGTAACTCTCAAAATTTCAGAAGAACAGTAGATTTAAAATAAACCGCAATGGTGGCTATTGATTACAATTGATATGAACAAATTGAAGCTACATACAAAAATGAACTTTCTAAAAATAATATTCATTTAAATATTCCTTGACCAACTTACCTTCACCTGAGTATAGCCCAAGGGGAGAAGATAGAGAGAGGAACAGGAGTATAGAAAAATGAGTTTTAAAGTTGCAGTTGTTGGCGCAACAGGAAATGTTGGTCGTGAAATGCTCACAATTCTAGAAGAGCGTGGTTTTCCTACTCATGAAGTCGTTCCTTTAGCATCACGGCGTTCATTAGGACAAGAAGTTTCTTATGGCGATAAAACTTTAAAAGTAAAAGCGCTTGATAGTTACGATTTTTCTGACACAGATATTTGTCTCATGTCTGCGGGAGGAAGTATTTCCAAAGAATATGCTCCTAAAATTGCTGCTGTAGGCTGTGTCGTCATCGACAATTCATCCACTTGGCGCTATGATGCAAATGTCCCGTTGATTGTGCCTGAAGTCAATGCACAAGCGATTGGTGAATTTTCCAAGCGCAATATTATCGCCAATCCCAATTGTTCAACAATTCAACTTGTTCTAGCGTTAAAGCCCCTCCATAATGCAGCAACCATCAAACGTGTCGTTGTGTCCACTTATCAATCGGTTTCTGGAGCCGGTAAAGAAGGAATGGATGAACTCTTTGAACAATCACGAGCTGTTTTTGTTGCAGATCCCATCACAATAAAAAAATTCAGCAAACGCATTGCTTTTAATGTCATTCCCCATATCGATGTTTTCATGGAAGATGGTTATACAAAAGAAGAATGGAAAATGACGGCTGAAACAAAGAAAATTCTTGATCCTAAAATCAAGTTAACAGCCACAGCTGTTCGCGTTCCTGTCTTTATCGGTCATGCTGAAGCCGTTCATGTTGAATTTGAAAAGCCTCTAAGTGCCTCTGAAGCACAAGCCCTTCTACGCGATGCGCCAGGCTGCCAAGTAATTGATAAACGCGAAGATGGTGGCTATATAACGCCCTATGAAAGCACGGGTGAAGATGACACCTTTATTAGCCGTATTCGTGAAGATATCACCGTTGAAAATGGTTTAGCTTTTTGGGTTGTTGCGGACAATTTAAGAAAGGGAGCTGCATTGAATGCTGTTCAAATTGCGGAATTACTGGCATCCCGTAACTTAATAAAACCTAAGTCAGCAAATTAAACAAAAAAGCAGCATAAAGCAAAAGAGTGCTTTATGCTGCTCTATTTTTCGTAACTCCTGCCAATCACCGTTATCCACTGACTTCCTTCCCCCACCTCAAATGACAAAGCTTCCTCCTCGTGCTAGTTTGTAAATAACCAGCTTTTTGTCTTATAGATTTCACCTGCTGAGCATTTGTATGATTGACTGACAGAAGGCTGTAAATCCTTCCCTGAAGACCTACCATATACTCTAAAAATACTTGAATGTATAAAGTCTATACGCCTTATATCGCTATACCCCAAATGACCGTGTTTTACGGCGTAATGGGATAAGTTATTGGATTTCTTTCTCTCTTATGGAACAGGATATGTCACAACACGGTAGCGTGTTTCATTGCGTTCAAAATTTTTGAAATTGACATCTTCCGGGAAAAAGGGATTATAAGCGTTCACGTGCTTTACAGAGACACCCTGTGCCTTTGCTGATGGATTAAAAATCGTTCGTTCATCCCTTTTTTTGACACCTGTAGAATCAATAATCATATCGGTTCTGTAGAATTTTTGTGCCTTTTTCCGTGTTTTTTCAGGCACTGCAAAATTTTTTAAACCAGAAACAATCTGCTTTACCTTTTGCTTTTGTGTTTTTATGGCAGAATTTGGCTTCACAGACATATCTGTAAAAGAGATTGTAGGAACATTATTGACGTTTAAATAACGTGCAAACACCCAACCAACCTTTCCATTATAACCAAGGGAACACCAAGTTTTATTGGAGAGACAACCATTAATTTGTACTTTTTCTCCCATCGGAACGGTTGCAATAACTTTATAAGCTGTCGCTGGACCTGAGCGTAAAACCGCCTGACCTGATGCTACACGAGCAACATTTCCAAGCGCCGCATGGGCAATCGTTACTCCAAGCCCCACTCCCCCCAAAGCTGATAAAATCAGTGTTGTTGATAAAAAATTCTTTTTAAACATTATGTTTCTTCCTCTCTAAAATGTGAAGGGCAAAATATTTACCTTGGCAAAAATTTGCCGCGTTTAAGTCAAGTGGTGATCAATTCTTTGCCTGCTCAAAGAATTCACCACATTTCGAGAAAAGTTCATCCCTTAACCGCCCTGTAAACACAGTCTATTGTCTTGATTGCGTACTATTCTCCCCATGGATTTACCACCCAAATGTCGTCTGACCGCGTAGCGCTATAAGCAATCATTACTTAAAGAAGTTTTGAAATGGCCTTTGGTTCCCCAAACAAAACATGATAAGAAAAGAATTTGTTGCCAAAATTGAAGAGCAATACCGCTCGTACATGATGTTGTTTTGCAAAGAATACTGACAAATAGAGAAAAAATAATACTCTTTTTTGCATAAAAGTGATTGAATATTTTATAAAGCTTTTATAGTCTCAGATCTCTTTAAATAAAGACGAGTATATTGAATCCTCTCTCAAGAAATCTCTTGGAAAAGCAAAAGAAAGACAAACGCGCATGACATTAAAAAAATTATTCCAGAGTGCAACTATCGGATTCCTCCTATCTCTTTTTGCACTTTTTTTGTCCAGTGCCTTTTCCATGGCAGCAGATAAATCAAAAATAAAACTTGGTGTTATGGAAGGGCATGAAGCAACTATTTGGCAAGTCGCAGCTGCACAAGCTAGAAAAACCGGTTTAGAGATTGAACTTGTTTATTTCTCTGATTACACCCTCCCCAATGATGCTGTGAATGCTGGAGAAATTGATGCAAATGCTTTTCAGCACACACCTTATCTGAATAATCAAATGGAACAGCGTGGTTATAAACTTTCAACCGTGGGATATACATTTCTTGCCCCAATTGGGGTCTATTCACACAAAATCAAAGAATTAAAAGAGTTGTCTGATGGTGCACATGTTGGCATTCCTAACGATCCAACAAATGGTGGAAGAGCCTTACTTCTCCTTAATTCGTTAGGTCTTATTAAACTAAAAGACCCTCATGATATTCTTGCATCGCCACTTGATATTATTGAAAACCCTAAAAACTTGCAAATTCGTGAATTGGATGCCGGTATGTTAGGACGAGCTGTTGATGATTTCGACATTGCCGTTATAAATACAAATTGGGCTTTGGTCTCTGGATTAGATTTACAACAAGATGCAATCGCATGGGAAAAAGCAGAAAATAATCCTTATAATAATATCATTGTTGTACGCACCAGCGAAAAAAATGAACCTTGGGTCAAAAAATTAGTCGCTGCTTACAATAGCGAACCTGTCCGTGCAAAAATCAAAGAAATTTTTGGTCCAGCTGCCAAAACATCTTGGTGATTGTGCCAAACATCTTGGTAATTGTAAATGGAAAAACCCGCTCTTATTTCCTTAAAAAATATCAGCCGTTGTTTTAACAAAACGGCTGGTATTCCAGCAGTGAATAATCTCTCCCTCGATATCCAGGCGGGTGAGATTCTTGGCATTATTGGACGCAGTGGAGCGGGAAAATCGACACTTATTCGCTGTTTAAATGGATTAGAACAAGTTGATTCAGGATCGATTTTTTTTGAGGGAATAGATGTTTCCAATCTCTCAGAGACAGAATGGGCACCTTATCGTCAACGGATTGGTATGATTTTTCAACATTTCAATCTTTTATCATCAAAAAATATTCTTGATAACATTGCACTGCCCTTAAAATTAAGTGGTATAAGTAAAAAACAGCGACACAAACGTGCCCTTGAACTCATTGAATTGGTAGGATTATCTGGTAAAGAATATTGTTATCCAGCAGAACTATCGGGGGGACAAAAACAACGGGTTGGTATTGCCCGCTCTCTGTCCGCTAATCCTAAAATATTGCTCTCAGATGAAGCAACCTCTGCTCTTGATCCAGAAACAACACAGTCTATTCTAGAACTTCTTGCCGATATTAATAACCGCCTTAATCTCACAATTGTGCTCATTACCCACGAAATGGAAGTTGTGCGCACCATTGCGCATCGTGTTGTTGTCCTCAATCAAGGACGCATTGTAGAAGAAGGACGTGTGAAAGATATTTTTACCTCACCGCAAGATGATACAACCATTGCCATGCTCAAGCTTGTGACCCCGCAACTTCCTGAAAAATTTGCAAAAAATCTTAAATCGATAGGCAATGAGGCTGTCATTGAAATCAATATTGCCGGTGAGATTGCCCAACAACCTTTTCTCAATCTTCTCGAAGATGAAACCGGTTTTAGAGCACGTATTTTACATGGTGGCATTGATACAGTCCAAGGTGAAACTATTGGGCGATTATTTTTAGGTTTCCCCGCAAAAGATAAAGAAGCTTTAGAAAAGGCTGTTCAGTGGTTGACCAAACAAGGGCGATATTGCGAGGTTTTAGGTTATGTTTAATGTTCTCTCTCATGAACTCCCAAGCGCCGTTCTTGATACAATATTAATGACAATAAGTGCTTCTTTGATGGCACTTATAATAGGGCTTCCCCTTGGTCTTCTGCTTTATACAACCGCACGTAGCGGTATTTTTGCCTCTTCTCTCATCAATCGCCCTTTGAGCATCATCATTGATAGTATTCGTGCCATTCCCTTTATTATTCTTGCATTTTATCTTCTCCCGATTACACGTATGGTTGTAGGAAGAGGTGTAGGAATGCCTTCGGTGATCTTTGTCCTCACCATTTCAGCTATTCCTTTTTATGCACGAATGGCCGAGCTTTCTTTTAAAACCGTTGAAAACGGCCTCATTGAAGCTGTCCGCTCCATGGGAGCAAGTCGTTTGCAAATTATCAGGCATGTTCTCATTCCTGAAGCACTTCCTAGTCTCATCACCGGTTTTACCGTCATGATAATTTCTCTTATAGGCGCCACTTCACTTGCTGGATATCTTGGTGGAGGCGGTTTAGGCGACATGGCAATCCGCTATGGCTACCAACGTTATAATACTTCTATCATGACAAGTGTTATCATTCTCTTAATCATTCTCAACGTCATTACCCAATGGACTTCTGATAAAATTGTACAAAAGCTTGATAAAACAAAGCACTAAAACAATTGAGTCATTCACACACTGTTTACCAAACACCATAACGCCTTTTAATGATGAGCTCCATTTTACCTTCTCTTGATGACGCATATATCGTAGAAAAAGGTATGGGGACATTTTAGGCAATCTTCATCCTTATCCTTTCAGCTATCTCTTTTGATGCATGAATGACCGCTTTCCTTTAAAACAGTTTTAAAAAAGGCTCATCAAAGCTGTCCGTTTTGTGAGAGCAAATCATCTATAAATTATCAGGCATGTTATTATTCCCACCAACGCATTGATTTATAATGATAATTGCCTCTTTACATACCGAATGAAAAACATAAATATCGTACGATACTCTTATTTTAAACCTCGTTTATATTGAATCAATCAAAGCTATTCCTTTACACATCACAAACAAGACTGGCATCTAAGTAGAAAAAGCGTGAAGCAATGCGTAATCTCTATTATTAAAAAAACACCGTAAATGCTTTTGAAAGCCGTAAAGTAAAATTCAAAATGGCCGATAATACAAGAACTGTTTTTTACTTAAACCACTCCTTATCCTGATCACCGGTTTTACAGTTATGATGATTTCTCTTCATCAGAGCCACTTCACTTACTGAATATTTTAATAGAGGCGATTTAGGCGACATGACAGACGACTCATTATAAATAAAACACAGTAAAGTCAATATGTTGAGTGTAATTATTTTATATGAATCCACTTAAGAATCCACATTTTTATACGTGATTCATTTGACCATTTTTTATAAACAATTGCCATGTATGAATAGAGCATAAAAAGCAAATCATGATGTAAATATTATAACGCATGTGTGTATTCAAATGAAATGAAAAGCAGTTATCATTTATAACAGTTCATAAATTTTATGATACGTTTTTATCATTCACAAATCGCATTGTTTTAAAATTTAGTCGTTTGAAATTATCGATAACATACGTTTAAAGATCACAGCTTGTTTTAACGATTGGATTGGTAATCGCATTATCAAGTATGAGATTATGATTTTTAAAATTGAGAAGGGTAAATCTAAAAATATTATAGCAATATTTTATTACCTATAAGAGGGTAATCGTTTGAAACTGTCATAAGCTTATAGGTTTTAATTCATTAAAGGTGCATAAAGGATTTCAATATCGTTTTTAAAGCGCTTATTAAAAAGTTAGTAAACGATAGGCAGGCATTATACAAACATATCATCACAACAGCGTATGAAATTAAAAACGTTATATCTTATGATAATCAAAAGCCTTTGAATGATATAACGCAAGCAAGCTGTCAATAAACGTTTTAAAAGTTATCGTTTAAAAATATGAAGCCAAATGGGGTCAATCCAAATATGGATTGAGTAATTTTAGTGACCCCAAATTTGGGGGCAGCTCTTTAAGATAAGCAAGCAAAATTCAAAACCATTGTAATGTCATAAGGCATAAGATTTTTCTAAATTTTTAGACAAAAGCGTCAATGTTTAAAGAATGCTCTATTCTAAAAATAACGCCTCCAAATTTGGACTGGTTAATGTGCAAAGAAATTAGGTTTTAATAAAAAGTGAAAATACGCTTATAAGAACCTCTTTAAGGAAACGTTTAAACATTTGAAACTGATGTTTTATAACAGCTATAAACTTAGTTATCATTTGCTCTTAAGGACGTTTCATTTACGAAAAACAAAGATCTAGATTTTACAGCAAAGCAAATAGAGCAAATCTTGAAACCCTTAAATTCTATAAAAACGTTTGTTTATTTGTCTTATGAAAGGCTGCTTTTAAGAACCAATGCGCATAAATGTAAAAAACGGGTTTTGTTATAGACATTCCCTTAATACGCCGTTGCTTTTGATTGTACTGATAAAGCTACCAAACGTTTTGATTTTAGAATGTCAGTTATTTGAATTCACTCAGCTCTATTTTGAGCTTAATATTTTAAAACGTTTTAAAGACGCATTTTGATCATGTGCTTTATTTCAGATAACGCCCTTTAAATATGAGAGCGTTTTATTGATACGTTTATAAAAATCAAAAGCATTTAGAGCCTCTTTTATTCAA
>NZ_JAQISY010000034.1:0-11093 GCF_028618465.1 Bartonella sp. MM73XJBT
AGCAAGTGATATTAATTGATTCAATCTGAGAGGGTTTAGAATGAGAAAACCTTACTATATTCGGGTCTTTAATTCAACATGCAGAACAGTAAATTATATATATAAATCAATGTGTTGCTAGCACCCGACGCCCTTATGGGCTGTTAATTAAAAACTTCATTGATAAGGATTACTAGCATGAACGCTACAGTTAAAAATCAAAAAACATCTCCAAAATATCAACTCACCAATCAAACAATTCTTCGTGAGGGTAAAAAACTTTATCGCATTAAGGCGTTAAGAGATTTTGGTGATGTTAAAGCTGGTCAACTTGGTGGCTATATTGAATCTGAAGAAAATCTTTCCCATGATGGTAATTGCTGGGTTGGTGATCAGGCCATTGTTGTGAGCCCTGGTCGTGTTTACGAAAATGCGCAGGTTTATGGCAATGCAGGTGTTGGTGGTTTTGTATATGGTAATGCTCGCGTCTACGATTCAGCAAAGGTTTTTGCCAATGCCCATGTGTATGATAATGCCCATGTTTTCGATAGTGCAAAAATTGTAAGTAAAGTGCATGTTTATGAAAATGCCAATGCATGTGGCATGGCTATTGTTACTAAGAATATTTGTGGTGACACAATGAAGAATGTTTATACAGAACGCCTTTCTCCTGCTGGTGAAATTTGCTTTGTTATGTGTAGTCCTCATAGGAAAACAGCTTAAATAACGGCGCGGGCGCGGCGGGGGCGCCTCCTTTAAAACATCTCATCTCATTTAAAAAATTAACGAATATTAGATTAGGGAGCGACCTATGACCAATACAACTGTATCTAAAAAATATGAACTTACTGATGAAATAAAAGAAGTTAAAGACCATCTCTATGGTAGAGTTAGAACACTTTATCGCATTAAAGCTTTAAGAAGTTTTGGAAGTGTTAAAAAAGGAGATTTAGGGGGCTTTATTGAAAGTGAATACAACTTATCACATGATGGCAATTGCTGGGTTGGTGATGATGCCAAGGTTTATAATGCTGCTATGGTTTGGGGGCATGCGAAGGTTTTTGAAAATGCAATAATTTGTGATGAGGCGTGTGTTAATGGGTTTGCGAAGGTTTACGGTAATGTACGTGCTTATGGAAAGGCAATTATTGGTGGCAGGGCGCGTGTTTTTGGAGATACGCAACTTATTTTGGGGGCATGGGTTACAGGAAGAAAAGAGATTTCTACAGGTTTAATATCCTTTTGTAGATAGATAAAGACTGTAGAGGAATTGATTAAAGCGGCTGTGGCGTCTAAAAGATAGAATTAAAAGAAAGCCGCGTCATTTAAAACACGGCTTCTTTTATTAAAAACCATTATTGACAAGGACAATTCATTATGAAAACGATTAATGAATTACATATTTTGTGTATAAACGCAATGGCGTTTTTATCAAATTGCATCATAAAACAGATCATGCTATACTTAATTCGCAACGTTATTCTAGCGTTGTTTTTTAACCGTTCTCTAGATTAAAAACATTTATTATCTTAAGTATCAAAAAAAAGCCGTGCCAATTGATTTTGACACGGCTTTCATTTTGTTGTTTTGCAATGCATACTAGCGTCAAATAAAATACTACATATTGTGGATAAAGGCAAATGTATTTTAATTCTATTTGCATCTTAAAACAGGCTATGCTAATATAGAAATCGATTTAAGAAACTGAAAACCTTGTCCCTCTTTTTGAGATGGCAAGGTTTTTTTATATCACCTTATCATAACCTTGCTTTTGAATGCTCAAATCTTAAGAAAAGCAAAGAATAGCCAATAAAAAAACCGCGTCAAAATTAATCGACACGGCTTTTTTACACGCTTTCTGTTATTCCATTATCCAAGAGTGGACGAATATCTCTATATTAAACAATCTGTGTAAAAAGGCAAGCCATTTAAAAAATAAAAAATAGGATTCACATTGTAGATTCAATAGGTTACAATAATTTGCGTTTGTAAATACAACCCGTAATGTGTTATACTATTGTCAGTTGTAAATTTGTTTTGTTGTTACGTGTCATTTCCCCCATAAAAGGATATAAACCGCATGTTAAATAAAGTGATTTTAATTGGCTATTTAGGGGCTAATCCCGAAAGCAAAACAATGCCATCAGGTGGTGAGGTGGTCAATTTTCGTTTAGCAACGTCTGAGAGCTATACAGAAAAGGCAACCAATAAGAAAATCCAAAAGACAGAATGGCATTCCATTGTGGTTTTTAATCCACATTTGGCAAAAATAGCACTTCAGTATCTTAATAAAGGCAGCAAGGTCTATATAGAGGGGCAGTTACAAACCCGTAAATGGCAAGATAAAAACGGTGTTGAACGTTTTGTAACAGAGATTGTCTTGCCACAATACAAAGGCGACTTAAAGCTTTTAGATGGCAAAAATGATGATGATCAAGAGCAGTCGTCCCCTTATGACAGAAGCTTTCACAGACCTCTTGATATGCCTACAGTACCAAATGACAGCGTTCCTTTTTAAGAGGGTATGAGTGAAAAAAAATAAAAAGAGGGGACGCCCTAAGATTAAAGGGAAGATAAGAGAAGCTAATGGTCGTATATCACGAGCAAAAGCGCCTCGTGAAGCCGTTGATAAATTGGCAATAGAAATGCGTGCAAAGCGCTTCTGTTTAAGCTTACAAGAGGCAAAAAATCCGCTTTCTGGTACCTATATAGGGCGGCTGTGTTTACAAGGTGTGCTTACACAAGAGCAATATGACGCCGCACAACAGTACCTACAGATAAGAAATGATTACCTTTGTGCAAAAGGCTTGCCTAATGCTATTTATGACGAAATGCCATCATCTGCAGATGATAAAGCAAGAGACAAATGGGTAGAATTTGCAACAGAACGATTTTTAAATACGCAAGAGGTAATAAAAGAAGCGCAACATCTCTATAGACAGTACAATCTTTACGCTGCGCTACAGTACCTTGTTATAGAGGATCAAGAATTACCGCATCTTGTAAGCTCACTACGTGTCGTTCTTAATGCGCTTTATAAATATTGGAAATAACGGCGCTGTAACAAAACAGTGACCGCTCCCTTGTAAAAGGGGTCAGGTGCGAAGAGGTGGCTTGCTGCCTCTTTCGCTTTTTATAGATCATTGCATATCGCTCTTAATGCTCTTCAAAATATTTTTCAAAAAATCATGTAATTATTAACGGATATCCCTTAAAAGTTTATATAGTATTTCCATTTGATAGTCTAGTTTTTCAAGTTCTTTCCTATTACTAGCCATAAAATTTCGAATTCCGGAAAGACGTTCCAGAATTTCTGATATGTCTGTATAGTTTTTAGATTGTCTTGCCTTAATTAAATTTTTCATTTCCGTTATTTCATTTGTCATACCCTCGGTTAAAACACGCGATAAACGCATTCGTTCTATAATTATATCGTGCCATTGTTGCATCATGTTGGCATGTTGTTCAAGTTTATGCTTTGCTATACGCGAAGTATTTGCGAACCATAAAGAGTTGCGGAAAGCGCTTTCCCACCAGTTATCTACATCAAACATATACTTACGGATCGCACTCTCTCGTTCTATAATTTCTTTTGAACAGAAGAACTCATTGGAATTAGCATATCCATTTGAAGGGGATATAAGATACGTTATCAAAAGTGCGATACTTAATACGCTTCTAAATAAAGATTTTTTTATAAACATCATTTTTACCTTTAATATACGTAATATACACTTTATCTGTTTAACAGATTCCCTTTAAATTTATCAATATGTGTTATTTTTGTGTTGACAAAGTGATGCAAATCGTATTTAATGACATTGCTGTACTTAGGCGTATTGTGTCTAAATGAGGGTGATGTACAGTCTAAAACCCCGTAAATGCGGGGTTTTTTATTATCTGGAGGGAGGAATTTATGACATCAGAAAACACACAACAGGTTTTACAACCGACCAAAAAGTCTCTGCCTCCTAATGCTGGTCAAGGGCGTGTTAAAGGTGTGCCCAATAAGAATACACGTCTTCTTAAAGAGGCAATTATTAAAGCTGCTGAATTGGCAGGCAGCAAATATGGCAAGGAAGGGCTGATCTCTTATCTCGAAAAACAGGCAATCAAATGCCCCGCTGCTTATTTAGGGTTGCTTGGTAAGATCTTGCCCTTGCAAGTGACGGGAGAGGATGGGGGAGCCATTAAGATGATAGGGCGCGTGGAAATCGCTCCTTTAGTGAATGACAACACGACAGATTAAGATTGTTCCAAAGCTTATACCGATTTTTACAGGGAAGGCTTTGGTGCGGGCGGCTTTTGGAGGACGGGGGTCAGGAAAGACAAGATCTTTTGCTTTGATGGCGGCTTTAAAAGGCTATCAATTTGGTATGGGAGGGATATCAGGCACTATCCTTTGTGCACGTCAGTTTCAAAATTCGCTAGCAGAGAGTTCCTTGGAGGAGATAAAACGTGCTATTGAAGCCCATGACTTTTTAAAGGACTATTACAAGGTTGGGGAGTCTTCAATTAAGTCGATTGATGGGCGTATAGGCTTTCAGTTTTGTGGACTAGACCGCAATATAGCCAGCATCAAATCCATGGGGCGGATATTGCTGTGTTGGGTTGATGAGGCAGAACCGGTCACAGAAACAGCTTGGCAGACGCTTATACCGACGTTGCGTGAAGAGGGCGAGGGTTGGAGAGCAGAGTTATGGGTGACATGGAACCCATTACGGGACAATGCACCGGTTGAGAAGCGCTTTCGTTTTTCAGACAATGAAGCCATTAAACGTGTTGAGATCAATTGGTCAGACAATGTAAGATATAATATCAAAAAACACAATAAAGTCAATAGTTTGTTTGTAATTATTTTATATGAATCCACTTAAGAATCCATCTTTTTATGCATGATTCATTTGACCATTTTTTATAAAAGATTGCCATGTATGAATAGACCATAAAAAGCAAATCATGATGTAAATATTATAACGCATGTGTGTATTCAAATGAAATGAAAAGCAGCTATCATTCATAATAGTTCATAAATTTTATGATACGTTTTTATCATTCACAAATCGCATTGTTTTAAAATTTAGTCGTTTGAAATGATCGATAACATATGTTTAAAGATCACAGCTTGTTTTAACGATTGGATTGGTAATCGCATAAAAAGAAACAAATTAACGTTCGCCAAAATTGACGAGCGCAAAATCTAAAGATGTTATAGCAATATCTTATTATCTATTAAGGGTATAATCGTTTGAAACTATCATAAGAGTTATAGGTTTTAATTCATTAAAGGTGCATAAAAAAGGATTTAAAGACAAAATCGTTTTTAAAGCGCTTACTAAAAATTTAGTAAATGATAGGCAGTCATTATACAAACATATCATCACAACAGTTATGAAATTCAAAACGTTATGTCTTATGATGCGAAAACCTTTTAATGAATATGGTGTATAGTGAGTTTTAAATGATGGAACTCTCTTCGCTTCCACAAAAAAATGGAGGCGAATAATGCCGTAGAAGTAGAATACTATATACCTTAGACATGGTAATAAAAAACGTTTTAAAGACTATAGTTTAAAAATACGAAACCAAATGGGGTCAATCCAAATTTGGAGGCACCTATTGAAACAAAGATAAGCAAGCAAAATTCAATAAGACATGAGATTTTTCTAAATTTTGAGTCAAAAGTTACCCTGTTTAAAGAATGCTCTCTTTTAAAGATAACGAGCTCGAATTTGAGCTGGTTAATGTGCAAAGAAATTAGGTTTTAATGAAAAGTGAAAATACGCTTATAAGAACCTCTTTAAGGAAACGTTTAAAATTTGAAACTGATGTTTTATAACAGCTATAAACTTAGTTATCATTTGCTCTTAAGAACGTTTCATTTACGAAAAACAAAGATCTAGATTTTACAGCAGAGCAAATCTTAAAAACCATAGATTCTAAAAAGCGTTTGTTTATTTGTCTTATGAAAAGCTGCTTTTAAAAACCAATGCGCATAAATAGAAAAACTGTTTTATGACAGATATTCCCTTCATAGGCATTTCTCTTGATAGATTTTAAAGAGGCATTTTGATTATGTGCTTTATTTCAAATGACTCCCTTTAAATATGAGAGCGTTTTATTGATAGGTTTATAAAAATCAAAAGCGTTTAGAAACTCTCTTATTCAAATGAATGCTATCAAGATCATACCCATCATTTATGATCCTTTTGATAAGTTTTCATAAAAACAATAGAACGCTTGCAATATGATACGTTTTGTATATATGCATTTATCACTCCATTGTGGATGATTATTAGATCATTAGAAACGTGATTAGAAAGCCGCGTCATATTACTTGATACGGCTTTCTTATTTGAATTCTCTCTTTTATGATGCGTTTATAGCTGTAAGAAGGCGCCCCCCACGCCGTTCTTTATTCTGTTTCATCAACAATCTTGACAAGGTTATCGCTTTCATAAACCTCATAATTTATAGGAACTTTCCTTACTTTGCTTCTCTTGGTTAATTTCGCATTGCCATAAGCGCGACCCCAGACCTTCGTATAGAATAAAACCTTGGCATTGCCAAAAACAGAGCCATAAATTTCAGCACAACCGCCCACCAAAGCACCGCCATAGACCTTGCCATAAATTTTGGCACGACCATTAATAAAGGCATAATTATAAACCTCAGCATAGCTATGAATATGAGCCGAGCCAGCAACAATGGCACGACCATAGACCCTTGCATACCCCAAAACCGTAGCATCATAAGAAACATGCGCATAATCATAAACATGAGCATCAGCAAAAACGCGGGCGCCCCCACTCACATGGGCATACCCATAAACATTGCCATAAACATGAGCATTGCCATAGACACAAGCATGGTCATAAACTTTTGCATATTGAGAGATGAAAGCCTTGCCATAGATTTCACAATTCCCATAGACTTGACCACAGATTTGAGAAAAATGACGTATTTTTGCATTGTCAGAAACGCGGGCATGACCATAGACACAAGCTTTATCATAAACCCAGCAATTGCCCTCATGGGATAGATTAGCTTCCTTTTCAATAAAGCCTCCTAAATCCCCAGTCTTAACATCATCAAAATCTTTTAAAGCCCGAATGCGATAAAGATTGATAGTTTTTCTCGTCAGAGCATGTTTAATTTTTTTGCTTCCTCTAGTTAATTCGTATTTTTTGCACATAAGAATACCTCACACAATTGAATGTGTTAAACATTTGCTAAAATTTGGAATGGAAAATTTGAAAGAAGGGCGCCCCCGCAACGCCCAGCATTTATTTACGCTGCTTTGTTTTCAATAATCTTTACAACGTGATCGCTTTCATAAACTTCACAATTTATGGGAACCGAACATAAACCGCTATGTCTTTTTATCCTTGCATTGCCATAGACTTTGCCTCTAATCACGATATAATCAGAGATTTTCGCATTTCCATAAACAGAGCCGTAAACATCAGTATGAGACCCCACACTAGCATTGTCATAAACCTTGCCATAAATCTTTGCAGCGCCACTTACAACAGCATCATCATAAACCACAGCATTGCTATGAATACGTGCACACCCCGATAATTTTGCATTCCCATAAACCCTTGCATATTGAAAAACCCAAGCATTATAAGAAAGATGCGCATTGTCATAAACATGAGCATTTGCATAAACACGAGCGCGGTCACAAACATGCGCATTGCCATAAACAAAGCCCATAATAATAGCCTTATCAGAAACCCTTGCATTTTCATAAATATAAGCAGGATTTAAAACAAGAGCATTATCATATACCCAGCAATTGCCATCATGAGAGAGGTTTTCTTCCTTTTCAATAAAGCCACCAAGGTCACCAGCCTTTACATCAGCAAAGTCTCTTAATGCTTTAATGCGATAAAGAGTTTGATTATTTAATACACGTGTCTCATTTGTAAGTGCAAACTTTTTTTGCATAGCACAATTCCTTTATAAGAAGATTTAATTTTTGAATGAAAGAATTTGGTTAGAAAGCAGGCGCCCCCGCACCGCCCGTGCTTTATTTATGCAGCGTCATTTATGGTTTTGTTATTATTACCAATATTATCATAAATTTTTTGATTGCCATCAACTATAGCATTGCCAAAGATTTTTACTGAGTCAGAAACATATACATTGTCAGAAACGACGGCATTATCGTAAACATGAGCAGCCCAATCAATACGAGCAGAGCCTAATATTTTTGCATTGCCATAAACAAAGCCCTTTACATAGGCATTATCAGCAATTTTCACATTGTCATAGATTTTTGCATCAAAAATGATATTAGCTTTATTACAAACAAAGGCATTGCCATAAACTTGACCACGAACGATAGCATTGTCATTAATTTTTGCATTGCCATAAACATGAGCATTTGCACCGAAAACCCATGCATCATCATTAACAACGGCATTGCCATAAACTTTAGCATTTCTATTAATACAAGCATTATCATGTATTTTTGCATTCTCAGAAACGACAGCATCCCAAAAAACGGTAGCATTATCATATACCCAGCAATTGCCATCATGAGAGAGATTACTTTCATTTTCGATAAAACCACCTAAATCCCCAGCCTTTACATCATCAAAATCTCTAATGGCTTTAATGCGGTGTAAAGTAACCCCTTCAATAATCTTAGTTTCATTGGTAAATTCGTATTTTTTTGTTATAGGTAAAGAAACACAAGCGACATCAGAAATTTGAGATGCAAAATTAATCGTTTCATTGTTTTCAACACGTGTATACCAATTAATAAAAGCATTCCCATAGACTTTTGCATTGTCTCTTATAACAGCCTTATCACATACAACGGCGTTATTAAAAACACGAGCATGTTTGTAAACATAAGCATACCCACAAACCAAGGCATTATCAGCAATTTTTGCATTGTCATAAACACTAGCAAAATCAAATACCTTTGCATTATCACAAACCGTTGCATTATCGAAAACACTAGCATAATTAAAAACAGTAGCATTATCAGAAATAAGAGCATTATTATAAACGCAAGCCTCATTAGCTACCCAGCAATTACCATCATGTGATAAGTTACTTTCCTTTTCAATAAAGCCCCCTAAATCCCCCGCCTTTACATCAGCAAAATCTCTAATGGCTTTAATGCGGTGTAAAGTATGACCAGCCACGCAACGTGTTTCATTCGTAAATTCGTATTTTTTTGCAGGCTCTTGTTTATTATTAGATGCGGTTTCATTTGAAATAGAAGAAATAACGGGGGTGTTTTTTGAGATAATTTTCATATTAAGATTCCTAGTTATTTAGAGTTTTGATATTGACGACCTATAAAGGCGCCGGGCGCTCAAAACACGGTAACTAGTCCGTTGCTACGCTTTTCCCATAAGGGTATTGTATAGCGTAACTACACCCGACAAAATTATCATATATGCTAATCACAGCATAAAAGATAGTCAGTATTTTAAAGGACATGGAAGAGGCTGTTTCGTAGCCTATCCGCTAGTTATTAAGTGTTTTGATCACTTGATTATTTATATAACAAAATACGTATTTATTGTCAATTATTATTTTATCTTTTTTGATATTTTTTATTATTTTTTTAAATGCATTGTGTATAAATATTATTTATATACTTCTTTTGTATTTATGTGCTTTTAAAGCGATATTATGGGCTTTCTTAAACAATTGCGTTATTTTCTGAATCTATACATTTATAATATTGAGAAACGCTCTCATGATGCGTATTTTTAACTTTATAACGTATCTGTTTTTTACTAAATGGTTTTTAAAGATTTCTGTTAATTTCTTTTATAATACATTTTCAACTTAATAGCTTTTATAGGGACTGTCTTTATAACAAATGATTTCATTTGCGTTGTGATTATGAAAGCCTGCTGTTTCACGCGTGCTTTATAGCTGTTATCTGCTTTATAGCCACCGCATCATTTTTCATTTTCATAAGAGAAATGATAATTGTGATTTATAGCTTGTTATGAAATCTCTAAAGAGAGATTGATAATTATAGAGATTAGCAAAATCCCTTTTAATAGACTTTTGTCAGTTTGTGTCTGTAAATTGAACTGACAAAAGTGATCATTTTAGTGAGTGATTAAAACGTGCTTTATGAAAGAAGCATGTGATCTCTTAAAGCCTTTCAAAAGAAAGGGGCTATCATCATAAGAAATGCTATCAAGGCTCTTATGGTTATGAGTTTTAGAGGTTTTGGGGGTTTTGGGGGTTCTTTTTACCCATTATCATTTTATTTTTTTAATCCAAAATAAAAGTTGTTATATTTCAATAAGTTAATGTTTCAAATAAACAACCTGTATTAAACACAACACATAAATACAATCTTTAATATATATTTAAGAGGGTTTTGTAGGGGTTTTGGGGGTTTTTAAAACAGACAAAACCTATAAGCAAAATGAAGATATAAAACTCTCTTTAAAGAGGTTTTTTGAAAGCTATAAAGCTATCATTTGAGATTACGGTGTAATCTTTTAAAGGCAATCCAAATGACAGTGTTTAAAAGTGCAAATGATTTCTTTTTAGAAGAACGCATGATAAATTATTTCTTTTAAGATTGTATCTAATTAACTTACAAAAGAGGTATAGATTATGGTTATAAGACTCTATACCCCTTATAATTAGCATGCCCATTATGTGAGCATGGCAAGTCTATTCAGTTTCTCTTATTTCTAATTTTGGTAGGCTCTTAACAATTTTCATTGTCTCTAAACTTACAGTAATACCCCTTTGAAACAACTCCAATGGATAAGCAGGGTTACCAACGGTTTCAACAGCATAGCGATTGGCATCATTAACAATGCCACTCTTTTTATCAGTCTTTATGCATTGACGCCCCATAACCCATTCAAGAGCAGGCTTGCCATTTACGATATACTCATAAGCTTCAAGAGGAATGTCTGTCATGACGATATTGCTGTTATAAATAACAGTGGATTTATCCTTTTCCTTGCTATTCTTAATTTTTGCGAATTTCATTTCAGTCACATAATAAAACTTTTCTGGATTAGAGATATCAGTCTGTTTTGGATTGCCTTTTTTTTAAAGGTCACTGGATAAGGTTCCACATCTTCATAATTTACGTGTAAATAACC
>NZ_JAQISY010000035.1:0-10991 GCF_028618465.1 Bartonella sp. MM73XJBT
ATGTGAAGAGTGTGAATACGCATCTGACGAATGTAGTCAAAGATGTTAATGAAAAAATCACGAATATTACTCAAGAAGTTAAAGGGGATGCCTTGTTGTGGAGCGATGATGATCAGGCATTTGTAGCTCTTCATGGAAAAGGCGACAAAAGAGGCAAGAGCAAACTGAAGTTTCTTGTTGATGGAGAGGTTTCAGAGGGCTCAATGGAAGCCATTACAGGCAATCAACTTTATTTGATGAGTAACCAACTTGCTGTGTATTTTGGTGGTGGTGCTGGCTATAAGGATGGAAAATGGACAGCTCCTAATTTCCAAGTTGCGCAATTCAATGCTGATGGTTCTGTTGATAAGAAGATAAGCTATAATAATGTTGCTAGTGCTTTTGACGGTGTAAGTGATAGTATGTCGAAGATAAACAACCGCATTCAAAATGTTGAAAAGAATGTCTCTTCTAATGGTTTAAATTGGAATGAGCAGAAAGGGATGTATGACGCTAGTCATAAAGGCAAAGCAAGCAAGATTGATAGCGTTGCCAATGGTAAAATTGAAAAAGGTTCAAAAGAAGTTGTAAATGGAGGACAATTATGGGAGACTAATGAGCGTATTTCTGGTGTTGAAAAAGATGTTCAGCATATCTCAAATAGAGTTGATAACATTTCTAATACTATTGCTGATATTGGTGACACAGTTCTCAATATTGATGCCAAAGTTGATAATATTGATAATAGAATTAACAATATTGCTGAGGATACTGTTCGCTATGACACAGATAAAACTGGTCAAAAAACCAATAAAATCACTTTGAAAGGTGGAGATCCTAGTGAACCTGTTATGATTGATAATGTAGCTGATGGTCGCATTGAGAAAGGTTCGAAAGAAGCTATTAATGGTGGACAACTGCATGACTATACTGAACAGCAAATGAAGATAGTTCTCGATGATGCAAAAAAATATACGGATAGTCAGGTGAAGAATATCGTTATTAATACCATTGATGATGCTGTTGATCGGGCTGACCAATATACAGATATGAAGTTTAATATTTTAACTTATGATATTAAGAATGTACGTAAAGAGGCAAGGCAAGCAGCAGCCATTGGTTTGGCAGTATCCAATCTACGTTACTTCGACGATCCTGGATCTTTGAGTATCTCATTTGGTAGTGGCACGTGGCGTGGACAATCTGCATTTGCTCTTGGCGCTGGTTATACGTCTGAAAATGGAAAAATTCGCTCTAATCTATCTGCAACGAGTGCTGGTGGTCATTGGGGAGTAGGCGGTGCAATAACTCTGAAAATAAAATAATACGAAGAGAATAAAATTTAACAGAATTTTCGCTCTTGTCTTATTAGGCAGGGGCGAAAATTTTATAATAAGTCAAAACAGTGTTACACTTAAATTTTACAGAAGCCATATTTCATAATCTTGCTAATAAAACACACACTTCAACAACCTTGAAGTGTGTTTTTTATAGCGAGTCAGAGAAAAATATATGAAGAAAAATGATTTTTTGCTATCTAATTTCGTGTTCTGTATCTAATTTAATAAGCTTCATTCCAGTAAAAAAATGCCTTATTTACTAGAAGAAATCTTTTTAAAAGAAAAACAGTTCTTATTTTAAATTAATTAACCTTAAATTAAGGTTAATTGACTCCATTACAGGAAAAAAAATAATCACAAAAAACTTATGAGGCTTCTTATGATAAAAAGACAACCACCCTAAATTTTACAACTTAACTCTTTTATCGAATTAAAAAATCTACTCCCACTTAAATAAAAAAACTTTTTCTTTTATTTAGACTAATTGCAAAATTTCCAACCCACAGGCAAAAATGATTAATACTTGTAACCCTAATTCCACTAACGCTTTAACTAGTGCCTTTACTCAATATGTCAACCTAACAATTTTTAGAACAACCATAAAACTAAACCTATAGCTCTGTAACGCTAAAATATGTCTTTTTTATGTTAAATATGTTTTTAGAGGGGATATCATGAAAAAATTATATACCACATCAGCGACAAGAGAATTGAAATGCCTTCGTTCTCCTTATTCGCTACCTTTAGTTATTGAGATTTCGTTGACTGCAATGGTAGCATTTTTATCGAACGTTTCTCTTAGTTTTTCAGCAGCTTTTGATATAAGCAAAGTGTTTCGTGAAGGTGTCGAGAGCGCTTTTATAGCTTCGCCTCCAAATGTTATCTCTGCTTATAATACCTATAACAGTGGCTTGGATGCTTTTTCTATTTCAAAAGACAATTATTTAACATCGCTCAATAAAGCAAGAGCAGAAAAAGTTAAAGCTTTGAGTAATTATGCAAATTTTTTAATCAATACTTTTTCCAATACGGGTGATGAGAGCTTTATAAGTGTTTTGAAAGAAGATGGCGATCTTGCACGGAAAAATGTGCCATATATACTTAAGATACAGCAGCTTACAAAAGATGATAACGAGGAAACAGATGTAGGATTGTTTAACGTTCGTAGTTTAGAAAAAAGTACCAAGAGGATGCGACCAATAGCTGTAGCAAATGTATTTCCAGTTGCTACGAGAGGAAACTATGATGCGGACCATTCTTATACTGTGGGTTATGAAGTGAAGAAAAAAGGCAGTAATGTTGTTGCTATAGGTCCGTGGGCTGAGGGAGGTGATACTGAGGCAGTTGCTATAGGTAAATTCGCTTCTGTTAAAGGGCAGGGTGGTGTCGCAATAGGTTCTGGAGAAATGAAAGACGGTTATATCACAACGACCCTTGCGGGTATATATGCAGTAGCTGTGGGACGTAAAGCGCAAGGTTCGGGGAAATATGCGGTTTCTATTGGTTCTGATACAATGGGGGCTGGTGATGGTTCTGTTGCACTTGGTGGGCAAGCGAAAGCGATGGTGGATAACGCTACTGCTATAGGCTTTAAAGCTGTTGTGGGGTATTCTGGTGGTGTTTCTTTAGGCGCTTCTGCAATTGTGGCAGCAAATAATGGTATTGCTATAGGTAATCAGGCAAGTGGGTCAGGAAATAATAGTATTGCTTTAGGCGCTAGTACAGATGCGTCAAAAGAGGATAGCATTTCTATAGGTTATATGGCTCACGCTTCGGGTAAAAGCAGTGTCGCAATAGGTGGTGAATATAGTGGGAAAGAGGATGATCATACAACAGCGAAGAGTGATTATTCAACAGCTGTAGGTAGTGTTTCTAAGGCTCTAGGGTATGGTTCGACTGTTCTTGGTCATCGGGCATACGCAAGTAATAATAAGGGCATTTCTATAGGATTTTATTCAAAAGCAAAGGGAGAGGGAAGTATTACTTTAGGTGCTGAAGCAGAGGCATCAAATGCTTATAGTATTGCTTTAGGTTTCAGTTCTAAAGTGACAGTTGATGGAGGAATTGCTATCGGGGGAAATTCTGTGTCTGATAGGGCTGCTGGTGTTTTGGGGTATACTTCTATTCTGCAAGGGCCGGCCACAACCACCGAATCTCAATGGAAAAGTACGCAAGGCGCTGTGAGTGTTGGTAATCCTAGTAAGAATATAACACGACAAATTATAGGCGTAGCAGCTGGTAGTAATCCAGCTGATGCAGTGAATGTTAGGCAGTTAAGAGACTTAGAAGATGTCATGAGACAAAACGGTTGGAAATTATCTGTTGGTGGGAAAAATGCTAAAGCTGTTCTTATGAACAGTGATGTAGATTTTTCTACTGGAAGCAGCAACCTGAATATTACAAAGAACAAAGACGATAATAAGGTAAAATTTGATCTAGCTAGGAATGTTACAGTCGATAAAATACAAGTAGAAAACAACATCTTAGATGCAACTGGGTTGGTGATTGCTAATGGTCCGAAAATAACCACTTCTGGGGTTAATGCTGGGAATAAAGAAATAAAAGGCGTAAAAAATGGGACACTTTCAGCGGAATCGACCGAAGCCGTAAATGGTTCTCAGATACATATAATGGGTACCAGTCTAGCGCGTTTTTTAGGTGGTGGTGCTAACTTTGAAAATGGAAACTGGAGCGATCCAACTTTTAAGATTAAAACTTTTCAGGATGATGGCACAGAAGATAAAAAAAGCTATAAGAATGTAGCGGATGCATTTGAAGGTGTTAATACTGCTCTCACGACTGTTCAGAGTAAAATTACCAATGAGATTAATAATGCGATTGCTAATGTGAAAGGTGAGAGTCTTGTTAATTGGGATGAAGATACGAAACTGATTAAGATTGGTGCGGAAAAAGATGGTGCAAGCATCAGTATTATAGATAAGGATAAACAGGATCGTACTCTTTCTGGCGTTAAGGATGCAGAAGAGGCCAATGAAGCGGTTAACAAAGGTCAGCTTGATAAGAATGTGACAAAACTTTCTAAAGATATTGAGGAGGTTCGTTCTGTAGCAGTTTTCTATGATTACGATACAGAAGAAGATTCAGATGACGCACATGCACTTACGAGATTAGCTCGTAAAAAACAAACCAGTGTGACTTTTGGAAAACCTTCGGAAGGCACGGTTGCTTTACGTAATGTTGGAAGTGGCAAAATTGCAACAGATTCAACAGAAGCAATAAATGGTTTCCAGCTTCATACATTGGGTACAGAGGTTGCGACATATTTTGGTGGTGGCGCTAGCTATGCAGAAGGAAAATGGACCAATCCTAAATTCACGGTTAAGAAATTCAATTCTGAAGGTGGTTCTGTGACTGAGGAGTCTTATGACAATGTAGCAGCTGCTTTTACTGGTGTTGGTGATTCTATAACGAATGTTCAGAATCAATTGACTGAACAGGTTAATAATGTGATTAACAAAGTAGAGAGCGAAAGCTTTGTTCAGCAAGATAAAGCCACGCATCTTCTCACGATTGGTGCTAAAGCAGAAGGTACAGAAATTAATATCGCCAATAAGGACAAAGGGGATAGAGTACTTTCCGGTGTGAAAGCAGCAACACAAAATAATGAAGCTGTTAACAAGGAACAGCTTGATGAAAGTTTGGAGAAGCTTTCTAACAATCTTCAGTCTGATGAGTCTGCTGTTGTTCATTATGATAAACAAAAGGATGGTCAAATTGATTATGCGAGTGTAACTTTGGGAGGTAAGGACAAGGCTTCCGTTGCAGTTCATAATGTGAAAGATGGTGCCATTGATGAGCAATCACATGATGCGATCAATGGTGGGCAGATTAATAAAATATTTCAGAGTGTAGTCAAAGTCTTGGGTGGTGGTGCAAAATTTATTAGTGATATATTTACAGGGCCAACCTATAAACTTTCTAAGGTTTCTAAAGAGGGGCATGTAGAAGAAGGTACCTTTAACGATGTTGAAGCAGCTTTTACTGGGCTTAATGAGAATATCAAGAATGTGAATGATCGGATTAAGCAAGTTTCCCAAGGTGTTGCACAGGATTCTTTGTTGTGGAGCACAGCTGATAAGGCTTTTATAGCGCAGCATGGAGAGGGAAAAACCAATAGCAAAATTAAGTTTCTTGCCAATGGAGATATTTCTGAAGACTCAACAGAAGCCGTTAATGGTTCTCAGCTTTATTCTGTAAGCAATGCGCTTTCTACTTATTTAGGTGGTGGTGTTAAATATGAGAATGGTAAATGGACTGCTCCAAATTTTAAGATAAAAACCATAAAATCTGATGGCAGTGAAGTTGAAGAAAACGCCTATGAAAGTGTAGCGGAAGCTTTTGAAGGCATAAGTACTTCTTTCATGAATATCCACAATGAAGTTAAGAATGAGATTAACAATGTGGTTAGTGATAATCTTGTTAAGCAGGATGAAGAGACGAAGCTTATCAAGATTGGCGGAGAAAAAGAGGGTACTGGTATCAGTATTGCAAACAGTAAAAATGTGGCGCGGATTCTTTCTGGTGTGCATGCAGGAGCAATCTCCGAAGAATCAACAGATTCTGTGAATGGTTCGCAACTTTATATGTTCAGCAATGCACTAGCGGCGTATTTTGGTGGAGGTGCTGGTTATAAGGATGGCAAGTGGCAGACAGCAGAATTCAAAGTCATGCAATTTAATGATGATGGTAGTTCTGCGGATAAGAAGAGCTATAATGATGTTGCGAGTGCTTTTGATGGTGTAAGTAAGAATATGACGAGTATCAACAAGCGTATTCATGATGTTGAAAAGAATGGCTCATCCAATAGTTTGAATTGGAATGAAGAAAAAGGAGCGTATGACGCTAGCCATAATGGAAATTCGAGTAAGATTACCAATGTAGCGGATGGCAAAATAGAAGAAAATTCGCAAGATGTTGTGAATGGGGGGCAGCTATGGAAAACGAATGAGAAGGTGAAAGAGGTTGAAAACAAGGTAGATACGATTGACCAACATGTTAAAGATATTGAAAATACCGTTACGAATGATGCGGTTAAGTATGATAAAGGAACTGATGGAAAGAAGGTAAATAAAGTTACATTAGTTGGTGTGAGTGAAAGTGATCCAGTATTATTAGACAATGTAGCGGATGGTAAAATAGAAAAAGCTTCAAAAGAAGCGGTCAATGGAGGTCAGTTACATGATTACACGAAAAAACAGATGGAACTTGTTCTTGAGGATGCCAAAAAGTACACAGATAAACACAATGCTATGATGGGTAATGCTGTTGCTGAAGCTAAATCCTACACTGATATAAAGTTTGAAGCATTAAATTATAGCATTGAGGATGTGCGGAAAGAGGCAAGGCAAGCAGCAGCCATTGGTTTAGCAGTATCTAATTTACGTTACTTCGATGATCCAGGATCTTTGAGTATTTCATTTGGTAGCGGCACGTGGCGTGGACAATCCGCATTTGCTTTTGGCGCTGGTTATACGTCTGAAAATGGAAAAATCCGCTCTAATCTATCTGCAACGAGTGCTGGTGGTCATTGGGGAGTAGGCGGAGCAATAACTCTGAAATTGAAATAATATGAAAAACTAAATTTTAATAGAATTTTTTCCTTTGTCTTAATTGACAAGGGAAAAAATTTATTTTGATAAGAAACAAACAAAGTCACAAATGAAATAATAAAGGATGAATTTAAATCTTTAAAGCAAGACATCATAAAGAAGCTGAATAATAAAACAAAACACAACATTAATGATAAAGCTCTTTTTCTATTCCATTTATAACCTGATAAAAAGGTAAAATACCCCGCATTAACACTTTCTGCTTTTTGCTCAAAGTAGTTCAAAAAAGCAATAAAAACAATCTATTAAGTAATATCTACAGAAGACAAGTTACCAACCTAGCATAAAAATACACGTTTACCGATTTATTTCTTTATTGTTGTCATCACAGGTGCTGAAGGCATGCAAAATTATAGTGTTGATGATGAAACACCATTCTTTAGTGTTTTTGCAACAAGCTAACACCATCATTATATTTGCCAGCTTCCGATGTTGCTACAGATCTTGGCACCTAAAACGATTCATAAGAGGCATTTTTACTCCTTTCTTGTCCAGTTTTTACCCACACACCAGCCCCGTTTTGACGTGCAAGCAAGCGATATTAATTGATTCAAGATAAACAGATTTGAAATGAGAGAATCTTACGTTATTCAGGTTTCTCATTCAATATGAATAACGCTAGATTACGATTATAAATCAATGTGTTACTGCACTTAAAGGAGAGAAATGAGAGTATAAATCCCTTTACTTAGCAAGAAAAGTTAAGCCGCATTTGATAGCGGCATATAATACATTCCAACATACACCTGCTTTCGGTATTGAAAACTGCAAAAATAGCAATACACATTCTAATCTTTGTAATTAGTTCAGACAAAACGAAGGGCAAAGACAAAATCTAAAGATAACAACAAACTCCCCCTTGTACATTTTTCAAGAAAAATTACTAACCCCATAAGATCAATTTATTTCACTCAAAAAATACCTCTTTTTAGCACCTACTCAACGAAGAAAAAATCTTTTTTAAACTATTATTAATTAAATAAAAATGGTAGCTTAAAAACTAAAAAACAATCCAATCTATAAAAAATAACTAATCAGTCTAAAGAATTAAGCAAATATTAACCAATATACTAAAAGATGTATCTTATTTTCTTTAAAAGACAATAAAAAAGCAAACACATTCATTTTAACATCTAAACGCAATTTTTCTCTATTTTCAATCACGCTTTAATTTTTAAATATGTTAAAAAATAACGTAAAGGAAATATTTTAGCATTTAAATGTGTCTTTTTTGTGTTTATAGTTAAATTTTTTTCATTGGGGAATTTGTTATGAAAAAATTATATACAAAATTAGCGGGGAGTGATTTAAAATTTTCTCGTTTTCCTTTTATTAAAGTTCTGTCATTGACTTCAATGGCTGCACTTTTGTCGAGTGTTTCTCCTGTTTTTTCAAAAAATCTTGATTCAAAAGAAGAAATTTCTACGGATATAAAGACTGTTGCTGTAGCGTATCCCCAAAGTGTTATTTCTGTTTATGATACCTCTGCCGATTATTTGGGACCTCTTGATGTATCAAAAGGGAATTATGTGACAGTGCTGAATACAGCATTGACACCAAAAGTGAGTGCTTCTGGTGACTATGCAATTTTTTTAACGAACATCCTTTCTGATATGAGTGGTGATAATTTTGTTGTAAATACTCTTAGAGCAGATGGTAGTAACCTCTCGAAAAGAGCGGCGAGTACAAAGGAAAAACAGAAGCAACCTATCATTAGTCCGCAGTTATTTGCTCGTAGTAATTTTTTACCCCAACAACCTGTACAAAATGATGAAGATTCAACGATCACTGATGTATTTGATACTTTACACAACGATTCAGCTACGAGAATAAAGCCTGATGTCGAATTGCCAAGAGATGTATTGGGAAATAATGTCATTTTTGGTAGTGACGTTATGGCAAAAGTTGCTGATAGTGTTGTTATTGGCTCCAAGGCCAAGGCATCTTTAGACGATAATACTAAAGATTTGTCATCGTCTGTTATTATTGGTGCTAATGCAGAAGCCCATAGAGGTGGAAGCGTTGCTGTTGGTGCAGATACAGTCATAGCGGAAGATGCATCTGATGCGGTTGTTGTTGGTCGTTATGCGCGGGCAGGGCAGAAGTCTGCTATTGCTTTGGGTTTTAAGGCGAAAGGATTACAAGCTTATAGTATTGCAATAGGTTCTGAGGCATCTGCATCTTTTCTTAATTCTATGGCTTTGGGACTGAAATCGCAAGCAATAGTGGAATCAGGAGTTGCTATAGGAGCCTATTCTGTAGCTGATGTTTCTGGTTCTGGTAAGGGTTATAGTCCTTTAGAGAAAAATGACACAAACCGTTCAGATTATGTGTGGCGAAGTAAATTAGGTGCCGTTAGTGTTGGTGACAATACTAATGAGGTTACGCGACAAATTACAGGAGTCGCAGCTGGTAGTAAAGATACTGATGCAGTGAATATTGCACAATTGAAAGAATTACAAGACTACGTGAACAAAGGTTGGAAGCTATCTATTAATAGTGCCAATGATGCTGTTGCTATTGCTATAGACAGCTCAATAGATTTGGCAGCTGGAAGTAGCAATTTCGAAGTCACAAAAGGCGATAAAGATAATAACGTAAAATTTGATTTAGCAAAAGATCTCACGTTAAAGAGCATAGAATTAAGGGAAGGAGGCATATCAGATAGTAGAGAAGATCCTATAATTCCAGTAACTTTAAACACAACAGGCTTAATCATCAATAATGGTCCGAAAGTCACAACTTCTGGTATTGATGCTGGCAGTAAAAAGATAACAGGAGTGAAAGAAGGTAGTGACGATACCGATGCGGTGAATTTTGGACAACTACAAAAAGTTGAAAAAGATGTCAAAGAACAAGTCGCAGCCAGTAGCTTCGTGAAACAAGATGGTAAAACAAAATACATCACCATTGGTAAGGAAACCGATGGAGATAAAATTGATATTACCAACAAAAATAATGGAACGCGTACTCTTACGGGTCTAAAGAGTGCTTCTCTGTCAGAAGCTTCAAATGAAGCTGTTACTGGTTCGCAGTTGTTTACAACAAATAAAAATGTAACAACTTTATCCGATAATTTCAAAACCGCTGCCACGAATATGGCCAAGTATTTTGGCGGTAACGCCAAATATGAGAATGGCAAGTGGACCGATCCAACTTTTAAAATAAAAACAGTGAATGCTGATGGTGAGGAAAAAGAAGAGAGTTATAGTAATGTAGCTGAGGCTTTAAGCGGTGTTGGTACATCTTTCACGAATATTCAGAATAAAATCACCGATGAGATTACCAAGGAAATTAATAAAACAAAAGGTGATGCTTTATTGTGGAACAATGAGAAAGAAGCATTTGTAGCCCAGCATGGTGAAGGTGAGACAAAGACGAATAGTAAGATCAGCTTTCTTGCGAATGGTGACATCGCTGAAAATTCAACGGATGCAATCAATGGTTCTCAGCTTTACTCGATGAGTAATAATCTTGCTGCATATTTTGGTGACGGTGCTGGATATAAGGATGGCAAATGGGAAGAGTTCACTTTTAAGGTTAACACAGTTAAAGAGGATGGTACAGCGAGTGAAGAAAGCTATAATACTGTAGAGAAAGCATTTTCTGCTGTTGGTACATCTTTCACGAATATTCAGAATAAAATCACCGATGAGATTACCAAGGAAATTAATAAAACAAAAGGTGATGCTTTATTGTGGAACAATGAGAAAGAAGCATTTGTAGCCCAGCATGGTGAAGGTGAGACAAAGACGAATAGTAAGATCAGCTTTCTTGCGAATGGTGACATCGCTGAAAATTCAACGGATGCAATCAATGGTTCTCAGCTTTACTCGATGAGTAATAATCTTGCTGCATATTTTGGTGACGGTGCTGGATATAAGGATGGCAAATGGGAAGAGTTCACTTTTAAGGTTAACACAGTTAAAGAGGATGGTACAGCGAGTGAAGAAAGCTATAATACTGTAGAGAAAGCATTTTCTGCTGTTGGTACATCTTTCACGAATATTCAGAATAAAATCACCGATGAGATTACCAAGGA
>NZ_JAQISY010000036.1:0-9815 GCF_028618465.1 Bartonella sp. MM73XJBT
ATCGGATTTAAGATAGATAAGTAATTCCCCAGTAGGTTTGATTTCTATGAGTTCGCACCCTTGCTTTTTAGCTTCTCTTAAAGCACGTGCAATGGTTGGCTGGGTTATGATAGCTGGTCGTGGCGCCATATCTTTTCTCCCTAATTTGAAGTGCAATTCACCCGTGGCATGAATCACGCATTGATTGAAATTTGTTATGAAAGGGCGGGGGTGCTAGGAGGCATGCAATGAACAAAGCACCCCCATAAGCAATCAGGCGGCTTTTGTTGAGATTCTTTGTATCTCTTGTTCTATTTCTGCTAAAAAGCTTTCAACCGCTTGATTGATTTGTTCAATTTGTTTGTCATCACGGTGGATGCGTTTGATTTTCATACGAAAGAGAGATGAATTGCCCGTAAAACGTGGGTCATAACTGATAAAATCACACCATTTGCGCCTCGTACAAGCCATTTGGAATTGCATTTGTGCAAGATATTCCGGTTTGATCTCATTATCGATAATGAAACGCATATGATTAGTAGATCTAGGGCATTTGATTTCGATTAACCCATCTTCATCAATCAGACCATCAGGGCTAGCCCCCGCCATTTGAATTGTAGGGTGTTGGATAAAGCCGCATTGAGTGACTTGTGTATCATAAATGAATGCATATTCTCTCAAGGCGTCTTCTTCATTTTCAATGCCCCATCTCATATCTTCTGTTTCATAATAGGGGCTTGTTTGACCCGTTAGACGTTCTGTAATGAGTTTGATTTTGTAGTCTTCATATTTGCTTGTAGGGGTTCCCTTTGCTGTTTTACTAATAACGTTGTAAATATTTGAAGCGGTGACTTTCCCTAACCGTGCTTGAAACCATTCTGCAGTTCTTTGTTGCATTTCACACCGCCGCCTGTTGTTCTTGTTGAGTTGGTGCATATTCAAGATCTTGGATATGAATATATTCGGCATCTTGTGTAGGTGTATCTGTTTGCTCTTGTTGTGGGAGATATTGTAGAGCTCTTTCTTTTTGAATATTTTGCTTTTTTTCCAACAGCTCTAAAACCTCTTGTGCTTTTTCATAAGATAGATCTGTTAGGTTTTCTACCTTTGCGTAAAAGAGAAGATTATCTTCATTTGTTTCAGTTTCTTTAATTAACTGTTTGATTTGTTCAAGCATCTCATAAGAAACAAGTTGTACAGGTGTGGTGTCATTAATACGTTTAGCTTCATCTTCTTCATAAATACCGGAAAATCCGAAAGCATAGCGAGCACATTGTATAGTGGCTTTATGACGTAACATACGAGCAGGGTATTTTTGCCAAGTGTCACTTTTTTGTTTGCATTCTGCTAAATATTCGGTGACTTCGATAGGATCTTTAATGCCTTTGAGACGAATAGCACATTTGATAGCAATGAGATTACCCTCTTTATCGAGTTGGTCTTGAAATGTCATGCCATCAAATTGAGGATTAGACTTAATGATCTTAATCCACCCGTCGATAGAGACAACCGGAATAATGCCGCCGCCTCTCTTCGGGAGTGCATATATTTCTTTTGTTAGCGGATTAAGACCATAAGTATTAGCAACAGAGATAAAAGCAGCAAATTCTTCATCAGTAAAGTTATGGCTGATGCATGTTTTGATAATAGTTTTTCGAAATTGTTCATGAGAAAACCCATATTTATTTGCCATAGTGGCTAGAGGTGAATTTGTCATTATTGTTTTCCTTTTAATGCATGTTTTGTCTTTTTAGCTCTTCAGACAGTACCCCCATGCCTTTAGTAGTGATTTTAGCAGCAGGTACGACTTTTTCTATGCCCTCTGAAGTTTGAATGGTTAGGGTTGGGCAATCCATCAATCCTTTTTGGATTTTATCTTGGTAAGGTAACAAAGGAGCCCCGAAAGTGCGTCTATAAACCCAACCTTTTTGCTGCAAAAGTTGAATGAATTGTTTTGGTTGTATCTCAAGAACTTTAGCGGCTTCAGTAAGACCGAAGAGCCCATCATGGCGTTGTAAACTTTCAAGCGCCATGGCTTTTGGTTTTAAATCTTCAATGATAGTGTCTTTTTGATCTATCTGTCCTTGTAGGTAATTCAAAAAGCCAATCATAGCCTTTGGACTTGAATAGTCGATTTGTGGTGTTACTGCTTGCTTTACACGCTTTTCACATTCGATAAAGTATAAACGGGCTTTTCTCCCTTTCTGATTATTCTCAAGCATAGAAAGTTCTTTGGCTCTATCGAGTGTGAGATAATAATTAATTGCCATAACAGCCCTAGATTTTGCGTTCGCCAAATTTGGCGAGCGCAAATCTTGTATTTTTATAAAATCTTGTCCTTCTATAAAATTGTATTTGTTAATACGGTCTTTAATCCAATTGGAAAAATCACGTTTTGCCTCTAAGAATGCGTGTAGATCACGTGCATTAACAGTTTGAACAATATCCTGACCAATGACTTGTTCTTTAATCTCTATGAGGGTGTTGTTCATGATACTCTCCTATGCAGTCTGTTTAATTTTATTTTTGAGATGCATTATGATAGCTGTCATTGTTTCAGGGATCGAAAAATCGATTTGAGGATTAGCCGCTTGTTCTTCTAATTTTTTCCAATAATCTATAATTTTTGCGCGTAATACAGTGTTATAACCTAAAATGACAATAAGAGCTTCACGTTTTGGTAGATGGTAACAAGGACGACTTTCCCCTTTTGCATCTTTATAGAATCCAGCAAAATTACTCAGATCGATTTTAAGTTCACTAAATACTTTACGAATATCGCGCATCACATGATCATGTCTTTTATTGCAAAATTCAGCAATTTCACGACTAGACATGGTTGGAATACTTTGGTTATTAAAATTTCTTTCTTCTACTGTCATAAGATTATACATGCTTCACTCCATTTGTTGTGACAACATTTTCATGGTGCTTAATTTGTTGTTTGAGATGTCTTAAGATTTCTTCTAATGTTTCTGGTTTTGAATAATCGATTGTTGCTTTTGCTTTTTTTTCACAGTCCAAAAAATATTGACGCACTTGTTTACCTTTGAGACTAGGTTCACAAATGGCAATGTGTTTTGCTGCGTTTAAAGTGAGGGCATAATCTTTAGAAGGACAACCCCGTGATGGTAATTTTTTGGTAGATGTGATAAAATCAATATCTTCTCGAAAAGCAAAATCTTTAATACAGTTTACTATCCATTTTCTAAATTCGGCTTTGACCTCTAAAAATGCATGCAAGTCACGAGCGCTAACGGTTTGAATGGTTTGCTGTTTAATTATAGTATTTTGAATAGGGATAAAACTTTTCATTACAAACCTCATTTTGATGGGAGAATGGGGCGCCTTTAAAAGCGCCCTATGTAAGAGGGGTAGTTTGGAATGACGTCACAAAGACGCAAGCGGTTTTGTTCTTCATAAGACCCGTAGAGTTTGTCTTCATATTCACGCAATTTGATTTCATCTAAAAAAAAACTGTATGCCGTGCTGTGTTTTACAAAGTCATGCGGTATAACGCCGTTAAAACACTGCTCCTCACATTCTTTAAGGTAGCATTGAGCGATATCTTCAGAGATATCTTCACATCGATTAGTTGCTGGTTCAACGCGGAAGATTTGAAGTGCATTATCGGCTTCATTAATAAAGTCGATAATGTCTTTTTCTTCATAAAACGGACCCGCTTGTGCAAGATTTTGCGCTTCATTTTCGCACATGACTAAAAGAATTTCATCAGAATTTATGAAAACTGGTTTTTTCATAACGGTCTCCATTTATTATCAAAATATTTAAACACATTTTGAAAAAAACGCCTTGACATAGGGATTTTTTTTCGGGGTATGGTGGTTTTGTAATTGTATTTTATGCACATGTCAATTAAAAAATTGCATAAAATGCAAAAAAATAAATTTAAAATATATAGCTAATTTATGCGCTATCCACAATTTAGGAGATGTTATGGGTGATATAGATAAAGGAATGGAAGATTTTTCTTTGATGCTTAATGAAAAAAAGCAATCAATAATAACCTATCTTGTTTTTATCTTTTTTAATAATTCAAGGAAATCGAGTACCGCTTCTTTATCAGCTGGTTCAAGAGAAGCGCATATTTTTACGAAATTCAAATCTGCTTCTTTGTAAAAACTGGGTGGTGGCTCGTTGAAGAATTCAGAAATTTTTATCAATTCATCTATGGTTATATCACGGGTTTTCCCATTTTGATAAATGCGAAGCATACGGTTTACTGCCGATGGATGCAGTTTCAGATGGGATGCTAATGCTGTTTGTGCACCATGCCCCCGTTCTTTAAGTCGCTCTTTAATCCATAGCTTAAGTTGAGACTGAATATCTTTTCCCATGATTCATATAATCCTTGAAAATATATTTTTATGCAAAAATGATAAAAAAGCATAATTGCGTTGACTTGTGCATAAAACGCAATTATCTATTGTGGCGTTATGGAGATAAATATGCTTTCGAGACTGATTATAAAGTATTTAGGTGGCTTAAAAACTGTAGCAGGCATCGTTGAAAGAGATATTTCGTCTATTTCTAGATGGCGTGATTTTATACCAGCAAAACACCAGCAAAAACTATTAACCTATGCGCGTGAGCATGGGATAGATTTACGTCCAGAAGATTTTTTTTATCCCGAGCGCTTGCAAAAATTAATGCAAGAGCAAGCAAGCACCCCAATGACAAAATTTTCCAAAAGCCCCTGCGTTGATAGCGTGTGCGACCGTTTGCAACCTTAGGAGATGATGATGTCTGTAGAAAAGAAATATGAAATCCTGAAAGAGTATGGAAGTGAAGAGAATGGACACATTTTGCGTAAGATTCGTGCCTTAAGAGATTTTGGAAGCGTAAAAAAAGGTAATCTTGGCGGCTGGGTAGAACATGAAGGCAATTTATCGCATTATGGTAATTGCTGGATTTATGAAGGGGCTAAGGTTTATGGGAATGCGCGGGTTTATGATGATGCCATTATTGTTGATGCCAGTATTTTTGACAATGCTTTAGTTTGTGATCAAGCACGTGTTTACGGTATGGGATGGATTTATGGTAATGCCCGTATTTGCGGTGATGACTTTGTTACTACCCTTTTATATGACAATGAAAGATTTCATAACGATGAAGTTTGCATGCGTAGACGCGTTTTGGAGAATGCAAGAGAAGCGTATAAGAATGATGATGGGAAGCCTCGTTTAGATCTTATACCGCCTTTAGCACTGATGGAAATCGGTCGTGTTTTAGAGTTTGGAGCAAAGAAATACGGAGCCAACAACTGGCGTAATGGCATGCATTGGAGCCGGTTTCACGGAGCAGCTTTGCGTCATTTATTAGCATGGTTTGGTGGAGAAAAGAAGGATGCTGAGAGTGATTTATCACACTTGGCACATGCGGCTTGTTGCCTGCTTTTCTTAATGGAATGCGAGGCAAAACAGATTGGTTGTGATGACCGCTCTCATAAAAATTAATGGAGATCAAGATGAGTTCACATGAAATGATAGCGATAGTTGTGTTTGTGGTGTTTGGAGCTTTGCTTTTTAGCGGGGTGATGTTTCGTTTTGCATTGCATTATCGGGATAAGTTTAAACAACTTGCAGGGCAGATTGAAAAGTTTCAAGTGCAAATTGCAGAGCTTGAGAGAGAAATTGCAGAAAAAGATATCAAGTTTTTAAAGAAAACCAAGCAGAGCATTGATGAGTGTGATGAGGATATCAAAAAATAGGAAAAGGAAATTAAAGAACTAAAACAAAAGATAGATGCGTACCGAGAAGAGTTTAAACGGAAAAGTGAAAAGATACAGGCACTAAAAGCAGATGTTCAATCACGTGACGAGAAAATTCAAAGACTAACACAAAAGCTTAAGCCGCGTGATGAAGCAGTAAAAGCGCCGACTCATAAGAATAAGAAGAGTAAGAAGAAGGGTAAGTGAGGAGAGAAAGATGAGTCCAGAAGAAATTAAGTATTTATCTAAATATATCACATTAATAATTTGTAACGTAGTGGCACTTTATCACGTTTATTACTTCTATAAAAAGACACAAAATTTAAGAGATGAGATAATGGAAAAAGATAAAATAATACACGAGCAAGAAAAGATAATTCAAAAATTATCTCCTTCTAACATTTTCTATTCTTCAAAAGATAGAAAAAAGCTAGGCCAAAACTTAGTTTGAACCACTCTTTCTGGGTGATTTGATGAAGTGTGTTCAATGATAAAGATTGGTACAGTTTCGATATTTGGTTTGAGGTGGCGAACTGTGAGAGTAAATAGTGCTTTTTCATGTCTTTTTAGACTAAAATAGCCGCATATGTCCTGAGAGTTTAAGTCTGCTCTAAAAGGGCTTTCAAACCCCATGTATTTTTCATTCTCAGGGGTAAAAGCTATTACATGATCTATAGAACCACCTTCAACAAATGCAAACGGACTTTTTTTATCTATCTGAAAATTATTCATTTTTATTGAATATTTTGTAGGATTTTTTATGATTACATCTACTCTAATAAAGAAATCTTTACCGCTCCTATATGCGTATGGTTTCCCATCTATAACAACCTTTAGATTTGGACCTAAGTCTCGTATTCTTTTTTCTCCCCATAAAATGGAAACATGTTCTTTTGCTGTTTCAGCTTGGCTTTCAAGATGTTTGATTTGTTCATCTATTTTTTTCATGTCTTGTTTTCTAAACCAAAAAAGGAAAACTCCATTAAGAATAGCAATGACAGTAGTGTCCAATGCACTTATCCATTTAAGTATTGTTTCCATATTCTATACATCTTTCTCCCCTCGCTTATGGGAAAACAGCAATTTTATAAAACACATTTTGTATGGAGTGGCGTGGTGAATAACACGATTCTTTGTTTTGATCTAGGTACCAAAACGGGGTGGGCGATACGTGGTGCAAGTGGTGACATGTTCAGTGGTACCGTGAATTTTCAGCCCCGCCGTTTTGAAGGTGGTGGGATGCGTTATTTACGCTTTAAGAGATGGCTTACAGAAATAAAGCAGACAGCGGGTGATATTGATGCGGTGTATTTTGAAGAGGTGAGGAGCCATGTTGGTACAGATGCAGCGCATGTTTACGGTGGTTTGTTAGCAACGTTAACGGCGTGGTGTGAACATCATCAGATACCGTACGAAGGCATTCCAGTTGGTACAATTAAGAAAGCGACAACAGGGAAGGGTAATGCTTCAAAAGAAGAAATGATTAAAGCGGTGTGTGCAAAAGGACACGCGCCTTGTGATGATAATGAAGCGGATGCTTTGGCAATTTTACATTTAGTTAAAGAAAGGGAAATTACTAATGTCCAATAAAAACCAACAAGTGAAAATTAATGTAGAAAAATGGCTTCTTGATCTCGTTGATTTGCCTCCTATGGAAGGAAATATTTACATGAGATTGCGATTAAAAATGTTACATACTGGAAAGCCTCTTACAAACAATTTACGAGCTTTAGCCTCATTAGCACGCTGTTCAATTGAAGAGATTGATGATGCACTAGATCTCTTAGCAGAAACTGGACATATTTTTCTTTTGGATGACAAACACATTTGGAGTTTAGAAGTTGAAGAAGAGTTGAAGAATAACACTCAACAGTCAGAAACCTCATGGTATAAGTAAAGGAAGGATAAAGAGAATGTCCAGTAAATTACCATGGACGAGGCTTTTTGCAGATAAGTGGCTTCTTGATCTTGCATGTTTACCTGCAATTGAAGGTAATGTTTATATGCGGCTGCGATTGCAAATGTTGCGCATCAGAGAACCTCTTTTAAATGATGCACAAATATTATCTCATTTTACTTCTTGTTCAGTAAAAAGATTTCAAAAGGCATTAGATTATTTATTTAGATCTGGACATATCATTTGTTTAGACGATGGTCGTTTGTGGTGTCCAGATGTTGAAGAGGAATTAAAAGAAGCTGCTTTTACTCAAGAGCAGGAGGGCAACTATGACGAATAAATTGCCTTGGGTACGTAATTTTTATCAAGAATGGATTATGGACTTTGCTGGTACTGATGCCACAGAGAAAGCTACTTATAGCACTCTCACTGCTTTTATGTATCGAGCAGAGGAACCAATTTATGACGACACTTCTGTTTTAGCACGCGCCGTTGGCTGCTCAGTAGCAGCTTTTAAAAAGTCATTAGAAAAACTCATTCGAAAAAAATTAATTCTTCAATTAGAAAACGGAAATTTATGGAGTGCACAAGTCGAAGAAGAATTAAAAAATTGCAATGAGAATTTAAACAGACTTTCAGAAAAAGCTATAAAAGCTGCAAATACTAAGAGAAATAAGCAGAAAGATAATTCATCAAGAGAACATGATGATGTCATGATGACATCATCACGAGGTCATGATGACATCATGATGAGTTCATCACGACAACACATAAACAATAACATTAACAATATATATAAAAAAAATAAAACTATCGTTTTATCAAAAAAAGAAATTGATTTTGAAGATTTAGAAACGAGCGATTTGGTTGACGAGCCAACAGAGGTTGCTGCTGTTGAAAGCCCATCAGAACAAATCGAAGCGGGTTTAGAAAACCAACCTCCCATTCACGAGCAAGAAAACGTTTCGAAAAAAACAACACGTTCAAAAGTTCATCGAGGCTGTCGATTGCCTGATGATTTCGAACCCGATTACGATTTTGCACTTGCAGAGGGCTTGCCACCAGAGCGTATCAAAATTGAGATCGCAAAGTTTCGAGATTACTGGCGTTCAAAAGCCGGAGCAAATGCTACCAAAACCGATTGGCAAGCAACATGGCGTAACTGGGTAAGGAATTCAAAAGATCATAAAATCAATCAACAAGGTGGAAACTATGGAAAAACAAGCACTAAACAAACAGAACAGCAGCGTGGCTGGAGTTATCGAGTTGCACAGCACATGTCCAATATCAAAAATTCAGACAGCGTTTACAAATTTTTATTCGAGGATGATGACAGAACCTCCATTCCTTTGGAAAACGGGGCAAAAACCATTGAGTGCAGAAGTGGAGAGAGTTACTTCATTGGTTGATGATGCGTTGCAAAAGCTTGAAAGAAAAGCAACGGAAGAGGAAATCCAAACAGCATTTCTTGTCCTTTCCAATGGTCTCAAAAGCCCCTTAGGGTCAGATGAGAAATCAACAGCGCTTGCGTATTTTTACGCTCTTGAAGGTATAAGCAGCTGGGCATTGCAGACAGCAACAAAGGACGCATTGAAAGGCAAAGCAGAAGGATTAAATGCAACATTTATGCCATCAACAGCAGATTTTTATCGCTACTGCGAAAAGCTTGAAAGCGATATTCGTTGGAGTGCAAATTATATTTTGAAGGTTCTAGAGAAGGCAGAAATCAAGAGCCAAGATCAAGACGCAGTGATAGCATCAGAGCGCGTTGAAAAGCTTCAAAAAGGACTTGAAGAAGTTTTAAAGGGCATTGAAGATTAGACAGCAAAATGGTGCAAAGTAGAAAACCTATTGGATTAGATATGCGTTTAAATCGATAAAAAGGCACCGTACAAAGCGATTGGATAGTTTTTTGATAATTACCACGTTGGAAATTAAAAATGCTCTGTACGGTCCATTTTGAGGCAAATAAACCCATTGGTAAAATTATGGATTTAGATATGGGAATATTAAAACATATGTTCTTAAAAAATGGTAAATCAAGACGTAAAAAATTTATTGCAACGGCGGTTGGATATGCCCCGTGGGGAATGGGGGTATCAGAGCATTTTTATAATCTATACGAATATGAAGATGGAATGAGGGAATATGAGGAATTCGATGGTGGACAGTATCATGAGATACCTATTGAAGTTGATATTCGATATC